>JBBRMY010000004.1:0-58403 GCA_038230595.1 Ignavibacteria bacterium | reverse complement strand
TTCACTATTGTATCATATAAAAAGCCTCCTACTATCTTTGTCGGAGTTATTCCAAGCTGCTGATGAAGATAAGCAACATCTGCATAATTATATCCTCCGTTCTCGTGAGAATGAGGGTCGCAGGTTACCCCTTTATCTTCTACCATCCATTTTATAAGATTCTTTCCGTTCGTATTAGATACGGTGCTTCCTGTATCGAAACGCGCAACAGCTAATAGAAAAGCCCAGTCAGACTGAAAATCCCATTTCGCATTTTTAGCCTGAACGGTATTTGCTATCTGAACAAGAAAAGCTCTCTTTGAAAGATAATAGCTTTGAGTAAGCCAGGTAGACTGGTCTTCATTATGTGAAACCAGTGTAAGATAAACCGGTGGATGGATCTGTGATCGGGTCTGTGAATTTATATGTATAGGAGCTGTTAAAAAAAAAGCGGAAATATAAACTAAGAGAAAAAAATAATATTTTTTCATAAAAAATATTAATTATTGGAATGCTGCGGTTGTAGTTTGGACAATTCCGGTCTGTGAAAGGTATAATCAGAATTGTTTTCCTCCTGGAGAAGTTATTTACAATCCCGATCTTCAAACCTGTATTCGATTGTGATTAATTATTTAACTTGTTCGTTTCCGGCCATTAAAAATTTTACCATCCTAGTATCCATGCGAAGATCAAAGGAGCGACTATTGTTGCATCCGACTCGACAATAAATTTCGGAGTATCGATATCGAGCTTTCCCCAGGTTATTTTTTCATTTGGAACGGCGCCTGAGTATGAGCCGTAACTAGTAGTTGAGTCAGAGATCTGGCAGAAGTAAGCCCAGAAAGGTACATCATGAAATTCCATATCCTGGTAAAGCATTGGTACAACACAGATCGGAAAATCACCGGCAATACCTCCACCGATCTGAAAAAATCCTATACCTTTGCCGCTGCAATTTTCTCTGTACCAGCCGGCAAGCCATGCCATATATTCAATTCCTGATTTCATTGTTACAGCCTTGATCTCATTTTTTATAACATATGAAGAAAAAATGTTTCCCATAGTAGAATCTTCCCATCCCGGAACAACAATAGGCAGATTTTTTTGAGCCGCTGCAAGCATCCAACTGTCTTTAGGATCTATCTCATAATATTGCTCAAGCACTCCTGAGTTCAGCATCTTATACATATACTCATGAGGAAAAAATCTTTCTCCATCGGTATCTGCATCTTTCCATAATTTATAAATATGTTTTTGTAGTCTTCTGAAAGCTTCTTCTTCAGGGATGCATGTATCGGTTACACGATTAAAATGATTGTCCAAAAGGTCACGCTCTTCTGTCGGAGAAAGATCACGATAATGAGGAACCCGCTTATATGAATTATGTGCAACAAGATTCATAATATCTTCTTCAAGGTTTGCTCCCGTACATGAAATGATCTGAACTTTATCTTGCCTGATCATTTCAGCAAGAGATTTTCCAAGCTCGGCAGTGCTCATTGCGCCTGCAAGTGTGATCATCATTTTTCCGTTATTAAGCATGTGTTCTTCATATCCTTTTGCAGCATCAACTAATGCAGCAGAGTTAAAATGCAGGTAATGCTTTTCTATAAACTGTGATATAGGACCTTTCATAAATAATGACAATGTTTAATTTTTTTATTATGGAAATTAATTAAATCAAAGTGGAATTGTAATTCTAAATAACTATGCTTAATAATCAGAACTATTAGAAACAAATTAGGGTTTTTATAGTACGTAGATTTGTCTGCGATAAATAACTGTATTATTAAATCAATATGAAAGTTGCTAAAAATCCAGATAATGAAAGCCAGAGACTTGCTGAGCTGATGCAATATGAAATACTTGACACTAAAGCTGAAGATTCCTTTAATGAAATTGTCGAACTGGCTTCATGGATATGTAAAGCACCAATATCTATAATTTCATTGATCGATAGTTCAAGACAATGGTTTAAAGCAAAGACGGGTATTCCAAAGACAGAAAGTGAAACCGAAAGACAAACATCTTTCTGCGCTCATACGATTGTTGAAGATGACTATCTTGTAATCAACGATGCCCTTAAAGATGAAAGATTTTTTGATAACCCATTCGTTAAAAGAGCTGGTATTAGATTCTATGCCGGAGTTCCATTGATAAGCGATAAAGGATTTAAGATCGGATCATTATGTGTACTTGACACTGTGCCGCGTGATCTTTCAGATGATCAGATAAAAGCATTAAGGACACTTTCTAAACAAGCAATGAATCTTATTAAGCTACGGGTTTTTAATAAAAACCTGGAAACAGAAGCAGGCATTGCAAAAGAAGATAATAAGGTTCTTACAAAGCTTAATGACATTAAAGATAAATTATTTACAGTTGTATGTCATGATATCAGAAGTCCGCTTGCGACCATCCAAAGCACTCTCGATCTTTTTTCGGAAGGCTTATTTACTAAAGAAGAATTTACAGATATCGCAAATGAAATGAGTATTCAGATGAAGAATACTACTGCATTCATTGATAATTTATTGCTTTGGGCTAAAAGCCAGTTTGACGGAATAAAGCCGAACCCAATAAAATTTAATTTTCGAAATATAGTAGATGACACAGTTAAGCTCTTGCTTCCTTCAGCAAAAGAAAAGAATATAAAGCTTAAAAGTAATATCGACTTCGATATTAATGTAAAAGCAGATCCCGATATGGTTAAAATAATTTTACGAAATCTGGTTTCAAATGCTCTTAAATTTTCTGTTGCAGGTGATTCAATAACTATAGGAGCAGAAAAAAACCCTAAGAAAAACGAAGCGATATTTTATGTTAAAGATACAGGCAGAGGAATGACCGAAGAAGTCAAAGATAAACTTTTCCGAAGCGACATGTTTTATACATCCGTTGGTACAAATAAGGAAAAAGGAACCGGCATTGGATTAATATTATGCAGGGACTTGCTTGAAAAGAATAACGGAAGGATCTGGGTTGAAAGCGAACCGGGAAAAGGAAGCGTTTTTATTTTTACATTACCTGTTTGTGCTTAATATAAAAAAAGCAAAATAAAGTATAGTGCCTACACTGCTGACCAGCCTATGATATATGCTACCTTTAACTCCAAACGGTAAAATTATCATGCAGACAAGTGAAAATATTGCAAGAATCAGAGAAGGTAATTTCATACTTACAAATAAAAGTTCTGCAGCAAGTATAAGAAGGATGGCAGCATAAAAGATCTGATGAGTTCTTTTTGTCATCATTATTTTTTTATAAAAGAGAAGCCAGCCGATAATATAATTTATCATGTAAACGATCAGACCGGAATAAAGAAGAATGGATGTCATAGAAAAATAACTGCCCGGGGAAAAAGCATTGTGGTCCCCGGAGCAATTATATAAGAATTTAAATATAGAGTGCTAAAGTTTAGATCAGATGAAATTACATTCCTCCCGAATCGTCAGCAGATGGTCCATAAATAGACGGAACAGGAATATCAAGCAATCTCAGATAAACTCCAAGCTGTGCCCTGTGATGAACAGTATGATTGAGTACCATTCCTCTAAGCACCTGTGCTCTTGGCATTTCAAAGTAAACCTGTTCACCATTCCTTAGTTTCCAGTTTGCCATCATATCATCATCAGAACCACCTTTTATTGCATCAACTGCTGCCTTCACATTTTCATCGAAATTTTTAAGTATCTCATCTTTTGTTTTTTCATTCTTCGGCTTGTAATCTGCAGTTGCAAAATCAAGCTCGGGCTGTTTCATTGTCATCACTGCCCAGGTCGGAATGTCTGCTGTATGAGACGCAAGCTTTCCCAGAGTGAAAGATTTTTTGTGCGGTGTCCAGTCGAATTTATCATCCGGAATTCTATCCAGAGTTTTTCTTGTTAATGCTGCCTCGTGCTGAAACTCAGCGAGGATGGGATCTTTCATTGCCATAACATTAAAATTTAATTTTTAGAAAATGGGGAGTACTATAAAATAGGAAATTTTAACTCAATAAAATAGAATAAGGTAAGTCTTAATCCGTTACTTATTGTTCTTTTTTTGTCAGAGTTTTTGTAGAGTCTGTTTTTCAATCTCCAATAAGAAGATTAGGAAGTAGTGTGATGACTATTTGTGACATTCCGATAAATCAGAACTAAAGCATCAACGGTGGCGGAAATTATTATTTTAACTTCTGATAAATATTTTTCAGCTGATGTGTATGTCTTAGAGTATGAAAATTAATAAAATTAATTATTTCTAATCGTGTTAAATTTCCGATTCCTGGAAATTCAAATTCTGTACAAAGTTTTGTCAGATCAAGTGTATCAATTGCTTCAAGTACTTCTTCTTCAATGTTTTTCAACGCTATTAACTGTTCATCTTTACTATACTCTTTCTTTACGGGTTCAATAAAATCCGGAGCTTTCATCTGTGTTGAATAATCCATAAAGATACTTCTTAGCTTTTCAATATTCGCTTCCGGTTCTCTGTTAGGTCCCTTATCCGACCGTTTAAGTACATTACCAATATCGGCACCTGATAATATAAGATGCTGCGCTACTTCGCCAGCTGTCCAGCTTCCTTCAAAAGGAAAAGCATTTAGTTGCTCCTCACTAAATTGAGAGATTGTTTCGTTTAGATCTTTAAATGCCTTTTCAATTTCAGCTCTTAGTTCATTATTCATTTATTTCCACTTATTTTTGAAAGAAAGCTCTTCCGGTGATTAGCTCTGCGCAGGAAATAAGTTAGAAACTACTTTATAAGTGTCATCTTTTTTGTTGAGATAAAATCATCTGATCTTAACTGATAAAAATAAATTCCTGATGGCAAATTTGATCCGTTAAATTTCACAGAATAATTTCCAATTTGAAGATTTTCATTTATAATCACTGCTAATTCCTTACCTTCCATATTGTAAACTTTTAAGGTTATATTTCCGCTTTTAGGAATTGCAAAATTTATATTTGTTTCAGGATTGAAAGGATTTGGATAATTTTGATTTAATTGATAATCATTAACTATTAAATTATTTATTGGATCAATATTTGAAATTATTCCATATCGTGAAATGAAACCTTCAGAATTGGTTGCCCAAATAGTTTTATTAGAATCTATAATTTCCAATTGAGTATATTTTGAATTAACACTCCCTACAGAATGTTCTGTAGTCCAGTTTAAGCCAAAATTTGTTGTTTTATAAATAGAATTACCAACTGCAGCCCAATAATTATTCCCATCACCGGTTAAACAAGTTATATTACTGTTACCTGGGGCATTAGTCGGCACCCAATTTGTACCAGAATTAGTTGTAGAGTACAGATTCAAATTACCTGCTAATCCATTCTCTAATGAATTAAACCATATTGCATAACAATTTCCCGGAACATTCTGGTTTGTCCAATTTAAGCCTCTGTTTGTTGAATGGAATATTGTAGTGCTGGTATTTGTAAACCAAAGATCATTTTCATACTCAGATAAACAATATTTGTTAAATTGTCTTCCTGAGTTTGGCAAATATGTTACATCCTGTGTCCAACTGTATCCCCCGTCTACAGTATTATATCTTATCAAGTTTGAGAGACTCTGAACTAAAAAATATCCATTTAAGGAGCTAGTCATTTTAATAAATTTAATAAAATAACTACCTCCATATGAATATAAATTGGTAATGGTAGTACTGTTTCCATTGCAAGTAGCTTTATTGATTTTTGAATTATATATAACTACACCATGGCCACCAGCATATACAGAATAAACAATATAGATCGAAGTTGTTCCATTAATACCAGAGACAATTGCACCATCATCGCTAAAACCTCCAAAAAAACTATACCAGTTTTCCCCATTGTTAGAAGTTCTGTATATATATGCAGAACTTGAGCTCATCCAGATACTTGAATTATTTATAGCAGATAAAGTTTTAAAATCCGTTACATTGTCAATATGATAATCTGTCCAAACTGGTTGAGCAGAAAGATTAAAGAAAAATGAAAATAAAAAGTAAATAAAAAATAATGAGAATTTCATATTCGCTTAGTTTATTGAAAATATAAAATATTATATGGAAACAACAAAGTGATTTTAATTATCTTTATATTTTTTTAGAAATTATAGTGTAAAAATTACTTCCATTTATTTCTAAAAGAAAGTTCTTCCGGTGATTTACGCTGCGATGATTTCCAGTCTATTGTGGGACGTTTCATATCCGGATCAACATAACCCATTCTGAAAATTGCCATCATTTCATGAGTGTCCGGGATGTTAAGCATTGAAATGATCTTTTGCCAGTTCTCGGGGATCTCGCCCGGCGTTGAGATAAATTGCATTCCCATTCCCATTGCAGTCGTTGAAAGCCATAGATTTTGAATTACTGCTCCCATAGAAATAACTGAATATAATCCTGACAGTTCTTCTTTTTTGTACTCCTCTTTCGTAAGAGTAATGATAAATAAAAGAGGTGATGTACCAACCAGTTTTTCTTCATCATTGCCAAGAATTCTTGAAACACGGAATTTTGAAATTATTTTCCCACCTGCTTCACTGAATATCTGCTTTGCAAAGGGTTTAAGCATTGCAGGGAGATGGTCTATATGAATACCGTCACTTGTGGCATTAACTTCATCTTCATCAAAGCGAAAATATTTTCTATACTGCTTCCAGAATCTTCCATCATCCATCAGCTGTACCATAGAATCTCCGGCTATCTTTGCTATCTGCTGAATAATGCTTTCATCATCAACAATTACAAATCGCCATGGCTGTGAATTGAAATGGCTCGGCGCATGAGAAGCCATAGTAACAATCTTAGTTATATCTTCGTCAGAAACTTTTTTGTCTATAAAAGCAGTGTTGGTAGTTTTACGCTTAAGGATTGTTTCGAATATGTCCAAGTTGGTGAAATAGATTTAAATTGTGTTGGCGAATAATAATAACGCGGTTCTTATGTAAGGACAGGTCGCGACCTATCCCCGCCTATAGAGTCTCTATTTTAAAGCAATAATACATTTATATATCTTCACAAGATCATCAACAGCCTTTTCCATATCTTCGATCTTGATATGTTCATTTGAAGTGTGTGCATCAAGAATACTGCCCGGTCCATACAGTACTTTTTTCCCTAAGTTTGGCATAGAAGGCGCATCAGTTCCATAGGAAACAATGCCTGTTTCAAAGCCAGGAAATGTTTCAAACTTAACAGGAACGTGCCGGAAATTTTCAATTATCTCTGTATCCTCATCCACATTCTTTTTTATTTCATCGATAAGCATATCATGCGTTGCAAATGTTGTTCTGAAAAATATTTTCATTCTTACATATTCAGAAATAACATTGTGGGCATTTGGTGAACTTAACATTCCGATATTGTATGTAGAAGAACCAAGTATCTCATCATCCGGAAAACTGTTATCAGAAAACATTCTGTCTAAAAGGTTTATAAATGAATTCATTCTGCTTATTGCATTCTTGCCATGCTCAGGATAACCCGAATGACAAGATCTTCCATGAAATATTACATCAACATTTATATTTCCCTTTGAAGCTTTTATTAATTTATTCTCTGTCGGTTCACCAACAATACAGTACTTAACTCCTTTTATAACATCATTTGCTTTCATAGCTCCATATGAGCCGACCTCTTCACCGGCAGTCATAAGTAATCCGAAGTTCGTGAAGCTTTCTTTGTAAAGACTTTCACATGCCTGAGACATTACAACCAGCTGACCTTTTGCATCACAGGAACCTCTGCCGTAAATTATATTGGATTCTTTTTTAGGAGGCAAATATGGAGGTACGGTATCAAAATGAGAGTTGAAAATAATTTCCGGCTTCCCCCACGTATAAAAAATATTTTTCAATCCGTTAGAGATCTCCTGAATATGGATCTCCGCACCTGCGGGCTTGTAATTTTCTGAAAGATAATCAGCAACATCACCTTCCATGCCTGAGGTAGATTCTATTTCCATTAATTTAATAAGGAAGTCGATCATTTGTAAAGGTGGGAATGAATTTTGATTTAAATATTTCTGCAAAGGTATCTTCTATAAAAACATTCTGCAATCATCTTCCGAAATCATCCTGTATCCGTCTGATATCATCTTCATTAGAAGGATTTTTTTTATCAGTATGAACCCAAATTTCAGCAACTACTCCCCAGTCATCAAGTCCAACTAACCTGTGTCTTGTTCCTTTAGGAAGCTGAATAACATCATCATTTTCATAGGTATCCATTTCGTGTTGTACATCGGTTGGTGATGCATAGACACCAATAGGACCTTTAACAACTCTCCATATTTCTGCGCGTCTTTCATGTACCTGCCAAGAGAGCCTTGTCTTAGGAGCAACCACAAGAATTTTCGGACTCACATTTAATTCTCTTACTGAATCAGGAAGATCAATTCCTTTGTAAAAAGTATCTGTGAATTTTTCAATATTATCATCTGCAATTCTGAAAAACCCGCCCCAGGGTCTTTGAAAATCTTTAGAATCTATTTTTAGTTTGTGATCTTCAAGTTCTGACTGAACTTTCTTTTCGATCTCTTCTTTTGTCTGCAATTTTAATTATTATTTTATTTGTTGTCAAAGCTATGTACATAATTAAGGTACACAGGCTCAAAATCAGTTAATTTAGTTTTTAATACTTTTTCAAGTTGTGATAAGCCGGTATTGTCTGCTTCAAAGGTATCACGAAAAAGCTGATAATAAAATTCCAGCATGTTTTTTTCCTGCAGATAGCCTAACAGGAATCTGGATTGAGCATAATAAAAAGAACTGTTTGAAGAATAAAGTTCATTATCAGGAAGATTAACAAGTGTCTGCAGATCTGTATAAGTATTATTCCTGAATGCTGTTCTGAGTGCATTTATTCTCCAGCTGAAATCTCCTGTAAGACTGCCATTTGCGTAAGTTGATCTTTCGTTCAGCGATGCAAGACCTTCGTTGAACCAGCCAGGAATATCGGGAAAATCATCCTGTATCATAGCATGAGTAACTTCATGCTTAATGCTGCCTTTCCAGGAAACAAATTTTACAAGAATTACTCTTTTCGATACTTTGTAAAATCCATACGGAGAAAGATCGTCTTCCTCAACTGCAAAATTTCCCAAAGCAAATTTTTTGTAAACATCATCATCATTAAATAAAAATATAGCAGTGATCTCCTTTGGTTTCACATTTATATAATTACTCTCCATGGCATCTGCTGTATTCCTGATATCATTATCTATCAGCTCATAGGTTTTATAATCGTCCATATGAGAAAATATCACAAAATATTTAAATCTTGTAACTGAAAAGGAGTTATCGAGCTTTGGCTTATATGTGTTAATGACGGATTGATAATCATAACCTTCAAACAACTCTTCAAGATCTTTCAGGTCTGAATGCTTTTGTGGAATATTAGAATATGCAGTTTTAAAAATTAATGACTCCGCGATCACCATAAAAAATAAGAATATATACAGTTTTTTTTTCATATTTAAATATAAGATAATAAAGGTAAGTATTAAATTAAAAATACACTCTTTCACCTCTCAATACGACTCTCAGGCGTCACAATGTAATTCTTACATAAGGCATTTTATGGGTCTTTTTGGGAATTTAATCACATCCTTAAATTTGGTATTTTGAAATACAACTAATTTAACGGAGAAAAAATATAATGGCTGAAAGCTATAAAAACCTGATTAACGGTAAATGGAAAGCTCAGAGAGGAAATGAATTTTTTGAGAACAGAAACCCTGCAAAAACTGATGACCTGATCGGAAAATATCCGCTGTCCACTGCAGAAGATGTAAACGAAGCAGTAGCTGCAGCAAAGGAAGCGTTCAAAAAATGGCGTCTTGTGCCTGCTCCAAAAAGAGGTGATGTGCTGAAAATTGTCGGAGATAAAATGCTGGAAAGAAAAGATGAGATAGCATTTGAAATGACACGTGAAATGGGAAAAGTAATTGCTGAGACCAAAGGTGATGTTCAGGAAGGTATCGACACAGCTTACTATGCTGCATCAGAAGGCAGAAGGCTTTTTGGATATACTGTCCCCAGTGAATTGAAAAATAAAATGAATCTAAGCTTCAGAGTACCTATAGGTGTCGGAGGGTTTATAACTCCTTGGAATTTCCCAATGGCAATACCAACCTGGAAATTATTTCCTGCTCTTGTATGTGGAAATACAGCTGTCTTTAAACCTGCAGAGTTAACACCAAAAACTGCTCATACACTTGTAGAGATAATAGAAGAATCAATGATAGAAGTTTTAGGAGATGATTATATTCCCGGAGTAATAAATTTAGTCCATGGAAAAGGTTCAGTCGTAGGTGAAGCTATAATTTCACATAAAGATATTGATCTTATTTCTTTTACCGGTTCAACAAGAGTCGGAAAAAGAATAAATGAAGTTGCAGGCGCAAGCTTAAAGAGAGTTTCATTGGAGCTAGGTGGAAAAAATGCACAGATAGTAATGGATGATGCAGATCAGGATCTGGCACTTGATGCAGTTTTGTGGGGTGCCTTCGGTACAACGGGACAAAGATGTACAGCAACTTCCAGATTAATCCTGCATGAAAAAATTTATGATAAATTCCTGGACAAACTTGTTTCCAGAGCATCGAAGCTAAAGCTGGGTTATGGAAATGAAAAAGGAATTGATGTCGGACCAAGCATAAGCGAAAGCCAGAGAGAGACTGTAAATAAATATGTTCAGATTGGATTAAATGAAGATAAAGCAAAATTAGTTTTGGGTGGAGAAATTGCAAAAGAAGGTGACCTTGCAAAAGGATGGTTCTACAAGCCTACAATATTCGGAGATGTAACTCCTGAAATGAGAATTGCAAAAGAAGAAATATTCGGACCAGTACTTTCAGTTTTAAAATGCAGCTCATTAGAAGAAGCGATCGAAATACTTAACAATACCGAGTACGGACTTTCATCTAGTATTTTTACAACTAATGTAAACAGCGCATTCCAGGCGGTAAGAGATATACAGGCAGGTATAACTTATATCAACGGTGCAACAATAGGAGCTGAAGCTCACATGCCTTTTGGTGGAGTGAAAGCTACAGGTAACGGACACAGAGAAGGCGGTTGGACAGTTTATGATTTCTACACTGAGTGGAAAGCAGTTTATATAGATTATTCAGGAAAGCTGCAAAGAGCCCAGATAGATAATTATTAAGAAAAATTTAATTTATAAAAATAAATATTGAAAACTTCTGTCATTTCAGATGAAAATTTGTTCGTAAAGGAGCAACTCTCTATTTATTACCCAAATTGGAATATTAATCAAAATTATGATAATAATTTTTTCTATGAAGAGTATTTAAAGTTAGATAAAGTCTTCAAAACTAGATTTGACTACTCCTATCAAAGATTAGTTAATTTTTCTCAAACAAAAAATCTTCCAATTCACAGATGGTTTTATTATCAAGAAGGATATTCTCCGGTTTTGGTGAACAGGTTGCTAGATTATTTAAATGTAAACAAAAGTAATTCGTTTTTGTTTGATCCTTTTGCAGGCTCTGGTACATCATTGCTTGCGGCTAAAAATTTAAATATGGAATGCGCAGGAGTGGAAATTAATCCATTTAGTTATTATATGGGAGTAGCTAAAACTCAAAACTATTTAAAAGAAGAACTTGATCAAGCGGAAAACTTTAAAATTCCTGAATTTATTAATTTAATAGATGTACATAAAAAGTATGAATTATCTATAATTGAAAAATTGTTCGATGAAGAAAGTTTAATTAAAATTGAATTATTAAAACAGAATATTTCTTTAGAGAAAAAAGATAAAACCAGACAAATTTTATTTACTGCTCTTCTATGTATATTGCAACAAGTCTCATATTATAAAAAAGCAGGAAATGGTTTAAAAAAGAAAAGAATTTACAGTTTTATAGATGTTTTTACCGCGTATGATTTTAAATTAAAGCAAATAATTAAAGATTTACGAAGCTGTAATTTTGAAAAAGAGCCAGTTTTGATAAACGATAGTTGTTTAAACTTAAAAAACATCAACATAAATGAAATAGATATTTCTGTATTTTCACCACCATATCCAAACTGCTTTGATTATTATGAAGTCTATAAAATTGAATTGTGGTTAGGTGAATTTGTTAAAACATATAAAGAACTAAGCGGATTACGAAAAGCTGCACTTACATCCAATTTAAATGCAAATCTAAAGCAAAAAAATTCTATAATTACATCTTCCAAACTTTTTTATCCTATAATTGATTATTTACAATCACAACAACTATGGGATAATAAAATACCGAAAATGCTTATTTCATATTTTTATGAAATGAGCAAAGTATTAAATGTATTATTTGACAAAACAAAACTTGGTGGTTATTGTGTCATAGTTGTAGGAAATTCATCTTATTCAGGATTAGCCATTCCAACTGATATAATATTAGCTGAAATTGGAAAAAGTTTAGGCTTTAAGGTAAAGGAAATTATTGTGGCCAGAAAAAACGAAACAAGCTCGCAACAATATAAAAAGATTGGCCACCTAATAGAATATATACGAGAGAGCATTGTAATTTTACAGAAAACATGAATTCATTAATACAAGTAGAAGAAATACCAATAAATGTAAAATTGAATTCACAATTTGAAATTAACGCTAAAAATTTACGTTATTTTACTCATTCTTTTTTCAAATATCCTTGTAAATTTATTCCAAATATTCCTAGATGGGCAATAACAAAATACACAAAGGAGAAAGATCTGATCTTAGATTGTTTTGCAGGTTCTGGAACAACTCTTGTTGAAGCAGTTTTACTTGGCAGAAATGCACTGGGAGTAGATTTTGATAAATTAAGTCAATTATTATGCATTACAAAGACAAACATTTTAAGTGAAAATGAAATCGATTATATTCGTGCTAATCTTCCTCAATATTTTAAAGGCATAAAAATAAACAAAAACTCTTATCCACAAATAAAAAACCTTTATCATTGGTTTAGTCAAGAGGCAATAGAAGACCTTGCAACCATAAAAGCTAACATTTATAATATAACAAACCAAAACATTCAAAATTTTCTTTTGGTATGTTTTGCATCAATTATCAGAAAATGTTCTTATGCGGATGATAATTCACCAAAGCCTTACATATCTAAAAGGTTTCCTAAAAAACCATTACCAGTCAAAGAGTTATTTTTAAAAACAGTAATAAATAATTTAAAATCCTTTGATAAATTCTCAAAATACAAATTGGGAAGCACAAAAATAATATCAGATGATGCTAGAGTGATTAAGAGCAGTAAACTACAAAATAAAATTGACTTAGTTATTACTTCTCCTCCATATATTAATGCATTTGATTATGTAAGATCTCTACGCTTAGAAAATTCTTGGCTAGGTTATTACGGGGATGATGACATATTGCCAATAAAAAAACAACAAATTGGAACTGAAAACATATCCTCCCTTATTTATTCTGAAAAAATTGAAAAATCAAATATAGTTAAACTCGATTTAATTTTAAAAAAAATATTTAAAGTTGATAAAAAAAGAGCGCATGTGATTTATAATTACTTTTCAGATATGGAAAAAAATATTTGTACAATTCGAAATCTTTTAAAAACAAACGCGCATTATGTTATTGTTGTAGGAGACAGCAAAATAAGAGATGTTAATATACCCACCCATGATATTCTTATTGAAATTGCTGAAAGAAATGGTTTTAAATTAGATAATGTATTCTCTTACATAATTAAGAATCGCTATCTTAGAATTCCCCGTGCTGGTAAAGGGGGCTTAATTAAAATGGACTGGGTAATTGATTTACTTAAAATATAAATCATGGCGAATACAGATAGAAAAAAAGATATATGGCACATCCCAAAACGAGGAAATTTACATCAAACAATTTTTATGGTAAATGTCTTAACTTGGGAAAAATATTTAAACAAATCCTGGTCTAGTGGAAAGCAAGAAAGTATAGCAAGTGAAATGTCAAAAGCTGGCTTAACAAAAACAGGGAAAGCGCTATCACATCAATCTGTAAGAACTTTATTAGCAAATTTGCCGAAATATTTAGGATTTGTTTTTATAGATGAATCTTCAACTCCATCTAAAATTGTCGTAACAGAAGTTGGATATAAGCTAATAAATGAGCACCCTCTCAATAACATTCCAAAACTTAAGAAATTAATCGATTATGAAAAAGCAAAAGTATTAATACAAACTTCGGATTCAGTTCAATTACAAATGTCTAAACTTATTATTACTAATCCAATAATAAAAAATGATTGTGATGGTATTCTGCTATTTCCATTTAGATTAACTTTAAAATTGTTGTTAGAACTTGATTATCTTGATATTGAGGAACTCTCTTACATTGTTTTTCATTCTAAATCTGACCAGGAAATTCCAGTTTTGGTCGAAAGGATAAGAAATTTTCGGGAATTATCGCCTAATAGCAGACTTTCTGAAATTAATGCTTATAAAAAAACACCTGAAGGAAACTTAACATTAGTAAAAGCAGCGAGCGCAGGTTATTATATGTATCTATGTTATACAACGGGAATGTGTGAAAGAATATCTATCAAAGTTAATAAACCAATTCAAAACAAATTAAGCGCAATAAAATTAATTAATAAAAAATTTACCCAGAGTATAATAAAAAAATATGACGGAATAAGAGTATATGATTTTAAAAACGATTGGTTTTTATGGAAAGAATATTATTCAAACCCTAAAAGATTAAACCCTCCATTCGATGCAAAAATAAATATAAACTCCAATTTGGAATTCCTAATTTCAGTTGAACAAGGTAAAAATTTAATTGCTTCGGGGATTATTAAAAATAAATCTTTTAGTTTTCCAGCTTTCATCAACGAAAAATATAAAATATCTATTTATAATTTATTGTCGTCTACCAAAATATATACTTCAATTATATCTTTCTCCCGATTAAAAAAAGATGAGAACATTTCATTTAAAAAAGTATTAAAAAATGAAGTTCAAACAGTCCAATCTTTGTCCGAAAAAATTAATCAGATGTTCCTTTCAGATTATGATGGATTTGATAGTGATTTTTATGTAAGGTTGATTACTTTAAGAAATGTATTAGGCAAAAATTATTTTCATAATGTTTACAGGGGTGGAAGATTAGAAAATTTGTTTTTTGAACTGTTATCTATCGCGAAACAAAATAAATTAATAGATGAAGTGTTCTGGTACGGTAAGATTACTGAGTATGGTTTAGCTTTACCTGCCCCAGGAGGCAAAAATGGCAACCCTGATATAATTTTTGAAATTGACAACTTTCAATTTGTACTAGAATTGACTACTTGGTTTGGAAATCGATCACAATGGGCTGGATCTGAAGCATCTTCAGTTCCAGATCATATTGTGAAATTTAAAGAAACAAATCCTCATAAAAATACAATAGGAATATTTTCTGCCCCCTCTTTACATGAACAATTGCGTAAAAATTTAAAAAATAATGCGAAAGAGGAAAAAGTAGGAATGGTTTTTATAAGTTGTTCTGACTTGGCAGATTTATTTAAGAAAAAAAGAGTTCAGATTATAAATCATTTAAACTTTTTAGTTAAATCTCAAATGAAATAAACAAAAAATCACATAGTATAATTGTCATAATAATATTGTAATAATAAAGCTAAAACAATTTTTAAAAAACATCGTACATTCAGAGATAAAATAAAACATCATGACAAATATAAGATTACTTTTAGTATCATTTTCTTTTCTTGCAGCATTTCAGCTAAGCACTTATGCTCAGGACAATACAGACCCTCTATTTTTAAACCGTGACCTCACTGTTAAGCCTTCCGACAATTTTTTTCAGTATGTAAATGGCGGATGGTTTAAGAACAATCCGATCCCCGGTGATGCATCAAGCAATGGCATCTTTAAAACAATTCGGGATACAATTAACAGCCAGATCAAAAGAGTATGCGAAGAATCTGCTTCAGAATTAAACGCTCCTTTAGGCAGCTCGAAGCAAATGATAGGTGATATGTATAGAAGCGGAATGGATACTGACAAGCTTGAAACTCTTGGCATTTCTCCGTTACTTCCCGAAATGAAAAGAATTGATGAAGTTACTGACATCAAAAGCCTGATGAAAGAATTTGCAAGACTCAGAAAGATAGGTGTTGATCTTCCTTTCGGTGTTTATGTAGGACAGGATGAAAAGAACAGTGCAAAGTATGTAATGTCTTTTTATCAGGGTGGTCTTAGCCTCGGTGAGAAGGAATATTATTTAAGCTCTGATGAGAATAATAAGATGATCCGCGATGAATTTGTAAAGCATACAGGTGCAATATTTAAGCTTGCAGGAATTAATGAAAACATGTCAGCTTCAAATGCTGATGTGATTATGAGAATGGAAACAGAGATGGCAGGGTACAGTAGAGCTCTTGAAGATCTGAGAGATCCTGAAAAGAATTATAATAAGATGACTTTGAAACAATTCAATGAGCTCATACCATCGGTAAACATGGATGAAATGCTCACGGATCTCGGAGTTAGCGGTGTTGATACAGTTATTGTAGGTCAGCCTGAATTTTATACAGGATTGGAAAAGTCATTAAACAGGTTCGGCATTGATGACTGGAAAGCTTATGCAAAAAATAATCTTTTGAATGCCTATGCCTCTTACCTTAGTAAAGCTTTTGTAGATGAAGATTTTAATTTTTTCTCTACAATACTTTACGGTGTTAAAGAGCAAAAGCCGAGATGGAAAAAAATTGTTGACCAGACAAACGGTTCCTTAGGGGATCTTGTTGGTCAGGTTTATGTGGCTGATTATCTTCCTGCAGGAACAAAAGATAAGCTTCTGGAAATAGGAAATGCGATCAAGACAGTTTATGCAGAGAGAATAAAAAAGGTAGACTGGATGAGCGATGTTACAAAGACAAAAGCTTTGGCTAAGCTTAGCAAGGTTTATATGAAGGTCGGTTATCCTGATAAGTGGAAAGATATGAGCTCGATCAGGATTGAAGCAGGTGACTATATTGGAAATATAATGAGAATCACATCATGGAGATATAATTACAGAATAGAAAAATATGGCAAGCCGGTTGACAGAACAGAATGGGGAATGGAACCGCAGACATATAATGCTTACTATAGCTCATCTAATAATGAAATAGTTGTACCGACATGCAATATTATTGTACCCGGATTTGAAGGAAGATTACCGGATGATGCCGTCCTTTATGGTATTGTAGGCGGCTCAACTTTTGGCCATGAGATAACTCACGGATTCGACGATGAAGGTAGTAAGTTTGATGAATACGGAAACCTGAATGAATGGTGGACAAAGGAAGACAGAAAGAAATTTGAAGAAAAGACTAAAAAAATAGTTGCGCAGTTCAGTGAGTTTAAAGTTGACAGCCTGCATGTGAATGGTTCAGCAACTCAGGGTGAGAACATTGCTGATCTTGGCGGAGTTGTTATGGGATTGGAAGCATTTAAAAAAACTTCTCAGTATAAAAATAATATTATGGTCGCCGGTATGACTCCTACTCAAAGATATTTCATGGCTTATGCTTATGCCTGGATGGAAAATCAAAGAAAGCAATCCCTTGTAAGACTGATAATGACCGACGTTCATGCGCCTGAAGAATTCAGAGTGCTGGGACCTCTTTCTAATTCAACTGAGTTCTATAAAGCCTTTAATATTAAAAAAGGTGACAGAATGTGGAGATCTGAAGATAAAAGAGTTGAGATCTGGTAACTAAAATATTCCGTATTGTAATTATTCAAGGAATGTTTTTGTTATAAATGAAAAATAATAAAAATGAGATCTCTGCTTTTTGCATTAATAATAAGTACGTTTTTTTTAACAGGTTGTCAGAATAAGTCAACTGAAACAGCTTCAAAAGATTCAACTGCATTAAAAACTAATTCCCAAAAAACTATGGAAGATAATTCGGACAGAACAAAAGAAAAAGCTCCCGAAGCTAATCCTTACTATTCAAGAACTGATACTACTGTATTGAAAGTAAGCGATGCAGAATGGAAAAAAGTATTAAAGGATAGTGTATATAAAGTTGCTAGAAATAAAGATACCGAATTTGCTTTTGCCGGAAAGTTCTGGAACTCAACCGGTATAGGAACTTACTATTGTGCAGTATGCGGAAATAATTTGTTTAAATCAGACTCAAAATTTGCAAGCACCTGCGGATGGCCGAGTTTTTTTGAAACAACAAGACCGAATAGCGTTAAATATGAAGAAGATAATTCTCATGGTATGCACAGAACAGAAGTGCTTTGCGGAAGATGTGATTCGCACCTTGGACATTTGTTTGATGATGGTCCGCCGCCTACTCATAAAAGATACTGCATGAATTCGATTGTTTTAGATTTTGAGCCGGATAATAAGGGTACAAATAAAAAATAATTCTTAATAATAATATGAACTGGAAACTTATTTTTCAGCTTTCATTATTCGGGCTTGCCATGGCAGTAGGAACAGTATATTTTATTCCTTCAGCAATTGAACCGGTGTTCTGGTTTTTAATATTTCTCATCTGCGCTTACATCATCGCAAAAAAAGCTCCCGGTAAATTCTTTCTTCATGGATTTTTAGTGAGTCTTGTTAATTGTGTCTGGGTAACTTCAGCTCATGTGATCCTTTTTAAAGCTTATGCTTTAAATCACGGATCTGAAATAGAATCCATGTCTTCTATGGTACAATCACTATCTCCAAGAAAAATGATGCTTATCGTCGGACCAATAGTTGGAATAATATCAGGATTAGTTCTCGGTTTGTTTTCATTTATTGCCTCTAAGATCTTCAGACGGAAAAAGCATTATCACAATCATTAATACTATCGGATGTACGAATATTTAGAAATGACAATGGATCATTATGCTGAAGCATGTGATATCTGGAAAAACACTCCGGGCTTAGGATTGACTACTGGTGATTCAAAGGATGCAATCCAAAGATATCTGGAACAGAACAAAGGCATGAGCCTTGTCTGTATTGATAGAGAAAAAAATATTATTGCCGGAACAATTCTTTGTGGTCATGACGGCAGAAGAGGTATAATTTATCATCTTGCTGTTAGGGAAGAGTACAGGGGGCAGCGCATTGGGATCACACTTCTAAATATGGGTATTAAAAAGTTAAAGCAGGCAAATATTGTGCGTGTAATGGCTTTTGTAAAAGAAGATAATGACAGCGGCAGCGAGTTCTGGTTAAAGCATGGCTTTCGAAAGAGAGAATTGATACCATATTCCAAGGATCTTCTGTAAAATTTATTAACCTACTTTTTTCCCTCTGTTTCTTCTTTTAATTTCTTATCTTTTTTTTCATCAAGGTGTTTTAACTCTTCTTTGATCTCATCCTCTGCTTCCTCAATAGTATGTGCTCTTGTCTTATCGTCTTCTCTGCTTGATCTGTCTGCAAGAGCCTGGTAATGTTTTTCTAATAATCTGAGTTCCTTTTCTGAAAGGTCCTCGCAGTCTATAAGCCTGTTGCTTGCCCCTTCTAATGAAGCCACAAGCTCATTTAGCTTTAAATGTAAAGCAATTGAATCTTTGTTTTGAGCTCTCTGAATTATAAATACCATGAGGAAAGTTATTATTGTAGTACCGGTATTTATAACCAGCTGCCAGGTATCGGAATATTTAAATATAGGTCCGGTACATATCCAAATAAGTATTATAGATGCAGCCATCATCAATGCAACATTGCTGCCGGCAAAGCTTGTAAACTTTCTTGCAAGATTATCACTTGCCGGAAGAGCCTTATTTCTTCTCAGCTGGTTATTACCACCCTCGGCACGGTTATCTTTAGCCCGCTGATCGTCGATCCCTTTGAAAGGCTTTTCGTCAATTATTTTTTTTCTTTCTGTTGTATCAGATATGTTGTTTTTCATCATTTAATTTTTATTCCTTCTAATTAATAATAGAAAATTAAAGAATCCGGTTCCTTCTTAATTAATATTTATTTAATATATTAAATTGGATATTATGTATAATAAGATATGCGGAACCTAATAAAAACACTCTCTAAATGCATCAAAATAAAACTATAAAGATAGTAACTACAATATTTTTGCTACTGCTGTCCATACAGATTTTTGCTCAGAAAAAAGTTTTGGATGTTTCAGTAACAAAGACTGGTATTCCTAAAGATATTATAAAGCCCATTCCTTTTTTTGATAAATGGATAGATGATGAACATGCAGTATTGCAGACTGGTTTTGGTGCCAATGCTTCGTATACTATGATAAATGCCAGAGATGGAAGCGTGTCAAAGCTTGATAATTTTAATGATGAAGATGACTCAGTTTCAGTCAGCGTTGAGAACAATGATGTTTTTTTAAGAAGGGGAACTGAAAACATTCAGCTTACATCTGATGCCGATGCTGAAAAAAATCCTTTGCTTTCCCCGGATAAAAAATTCGTTGCCTATTCAAAGTCCGCTAACTTTTATATTTACGACATAGATAATAAAAAAGAAATACAGGTTACAAATGATGGTAGTGAGTCTGTTTACAATGGATATGCTGCCTGGCTTTATTATGAGGAGATACTTGGACGCCCGACCAGATACAAGGCTTTCTGGTGGAGCACTGACAGCAGGCATATTTGCTTTATGAGATTTGATGAAACAAATGTTCCATTTTTTCCTATATATAATGAAGAAGGGCAATATGGTAAAACGGAGAACACAAGATATCCTAAGGTCGGGGGAAAAAATCCGGAAGTTAAAGTTGGAATATTGAATTTGGCAGATTTAAAAACTACCTGGGCAGATTTCAATGAAAAGGATGATCAGTATTTTGGAATGCCTTACTGGACTCCAAAAGGACAACTCTGGGTTCAATGGATGAACAGAAAGCAGGATCAGCTTATTATATATAATATAGATCTGAACTCGGGCAGTAAAAATATTATTCTGGAAGAAAAGCAAAACACATGGGTAGATCTTGATGACGAAGGGTCAAGAATAAAATTCATGAAAGGTATGGATAGATTTATTTATAAATCTGACAAAAGCGGATGGGCAAATTTATATCTGTATGAAAATAATGGGACATTTATTAATAAGATCACGGATGGCAAATTCACTGTAACAGATCTGAAATATATTGACGAGGAGAATTATAAAATTTATTACGATGCACTGAAAGATAATTCTGCTATGGTCGACCTTTATAGTGTCAGGATAGACGGGAATAATACTGTTAAGCTAACAGGCAGCGGCTATAACAATAATACAGACCTTTCACCATCCGGAAAATATTTTATAAATACATATTCTAATAGCAAAACTCCAAACAAAACTGCTTTATTCGATAATACAGGAAGAATGATTAGAGAGATCGCTAACTCCAAAGGCGATGCTTTTGATAGTTATGACCTTGCAAAGTCGGAAGTCATCAGAGTAAAAAGTGATGACGGTCTTTACGATCTTCCTGCTTTTATAACCTGGCCGAAAAATATTGATAAAAATAAAAAGTATCCCATGATGATAAATATTTACGGAGGACCTAATGCAGGTACAGTAATGGACAAGTGGAGCCTGAATGGAGAGCGCGAATGGTACTCGACAGATGGACTGATACAGATAAGTATAGATCACAGGGCATCGGGACATTTCGGGAAAGAAGGAGTTAACTATATGTATCATAATCTGGGATACTGGGAAATAAAAGATTATAGTACAGTTGTAAAATATTTAATAGATAAAGGATTTGCAGATCCTAAAAAAATATGCATCAGTGGCTATAGTTACGGCGGCTTTATGGCATGCTATGCCTTAACTTATGGGGCCGACATTTTCACTCATGGAATAGGAGGCGGCAGTCTTGTTGACTGGAAGCTGTATGATACACAATATACAGAAAGATACATGGGTACACCTGAAGACAATCCTGAAGGATACAAGTCAGGTTCAGTGCTTACTTGGGTAAATAAATATAAAGGAATGCTATTGTTAATTAGTGGTGCTGATGACGACAATGTACACCTTCAGAATACAATGCAGCTGGTAAGCAAGCTGGAGGATCTTAATAAGCCATTTGAAATGATGATATATCCAGACAGTAAGCACGGCATAGCAGGTTCTAAGATAAAGCATTATATAAATCTGAGAAACAAATTTATTTATAAATATCTGCTTGAGAAAAGTATACCGGAAGGAATGTTGAAGTAGGTTAAATAAGTCATCCCGAAATCTTAAGCACTGTCATCCCTGCGAAAGCAGGAATGACAAACTATTCACTGCTTGAAACAATAATCAACTACAAATTCTCAATACCCATTCACAGTAAATCCACCGTCCACGGCAATTATTTGTCCTGTTATATACTTTGCTTTTTCCATACAGAAAAATGCAGCAGCAGAAGCAACATCTTCAGGATCACCAATCCTGTTTATAGGTGTTCTTGATAAGATCCTGTCTAGAGTTTCTAATTTTGATAGAACCGGTTTTACAAGATCAGTTTTAATATACCAGGGAGCAATTGCATTCACTCTTATATTATCCGGAGCCCACTCGACAGCGAGGTATGTTGTCATCTGGTTCAGTGCAGCTTTCGTCATTGCATAAATAACACCTGAGCTTGTTGAGGTAATACCTGAAACTGATGATATATTTACAATAGATCCGGATGCTGCAGCTTTAAGCAAAGGATGGCAAAGTCGGCAAAGTTCATATGGTGCTTGAAGATTTAAATCAGTGATAGCTTTGTATTCTTCATCAGAATATTCTGTTGTTTTTTTTCTAATGTTCGTACCTGCATTATTAACCAGTATGTCCAGCTTTCCGTTATAGATCTTTTTTACTTCTTTAACCAGCTTTTCCCTGTGAGACTTAATGCTTACATCATAAGCAAGTTTATGAATCAATTTTGATTCTATAAGAGTATTATTATCCGGATCTCGGGCAGTTATAATTACTTCTGCGCCAAGTGAAAGCAGTTCATTTGTAATTGCAGCCCCGATACCGCGGGAACCGCCGGTAACCAATGCTATTTTGTTCTCCAGATTCCAGTTAGCCATATTATATTTTTGTTAATGATCTACCAGAGCATCTGCTTCGATCTCTACTATCATATTTTCATCAACCAGCGATGAAACCCCGACAGCAGTTATTGCAGGCTTTATTGGTCTGAAAACATTGCCTAAGGCTTCAGCAGTTTCAGAGAAATATTTCATATCAGTAATATAAACTCTTAGACGGATAATGTGACTCATTTTGCCTCCGCAATCTGTGATAGCTTTTTCAATCCGTTCTAAAATAAATTTTGTCTGAGCTGCAGCATCTTTTGGAAACAGACCTTTACCATTTTCATCCATAGCTGCTGTTCCGGTTACAAAAATAAAATTTCCTGAACGGATAGCTCTTGAATATCCAACTTCATTTTCAAATTTTGAACCTGTGGAGATCCTTAATCTTCCATCATTTATCTTTTCCAATTCTATGATTTCCTTTGTTGAGGCTTATTTCTTTTTAACCGGTTCATAAACTTTATTTATATCGACGGATTCTGTTAAGTCTCCGTTCCAATCTCTCATAAAAACAGATTGAAGGTCAGCATTGATACGGCTGTTCTTTATTATCATCGTTGCATTCCTTGTATCATAAAAATATCCTTTCTCCCAGTTCGCAGAACTTATAAAGCTTATGTCATTATCTGCAATAAAATATTTGCAGTGCTCTACTCTTGCATATGGAATAAAGCCCGTACTGAATTCAGGAATATTACTGAACTTGATTTCTATATTTGATACAGATGATAAAGATTTAATTGTTTCAGTTGCATCAGTTCTTATAGCCCAGTTCGAAAAAATTATTTTTATTTTAACACCACGCGCGGCTGCGGCTCTGAGCGCATCGTCTATCTGAGTAAAATTATTCTTAACATTATAAGAGTACATCTGTATCATAATTTTATCTTTAGCATTGCTGATAATTCTAATAAGAGATTCAAGTTCGCCTTCCAGCATCTTTGGAGTAATAGGCTCAGGGCTAAATGCAGGATAAAGAGTTACTTTTCCATAATCCTGAGTTTCGAAATTAACAGGATTGAGATTATTTATTGCCTGAAGTTTTTTTGGTGAAAGCAATCCCTGAATTAATGAAAGATCATGATTGTCACAAAGCATGTAATCAATATTAAATATCTGTTCAAAAGTGTATCCTATTTGATCATTTTTAACTCTAACTCCCATTTCATGTATATGCTTCAAAGCTCTCCAATCCATATTCTGTGAACCGGTAAAAACATTATCTCCGTCCACTACAAAATATTTCGCATGCATAATTCCGCCGGCGATCGGCTTCATGTTTAATTTTTTAATAGTGATATTTTGAATTCCGTCAAGAAGGTCAACTGAATGTTCACTTCCGGCATAAAAAGATGAATCAACTATAATTCTGATGATCACACCTCTTAAAGCAGCAGCTTTCAATGCATCAAGAATCGGTTCAAGCACCTCACCTTTTTGATTCGAAAAATAAAATGTTTCTATGTCTATCGTTTTTTTTCCTTCGCCAAACATTTTAAGCCATACATCAGCAGCATGATGCAGTTCTGATCTTTCAAGTATAGTTTCAGCAGGAACACTTTCAACAAGCTCAATTTCAGATTTGTCTTTAAAAGGAGGCTGGGTAGCAAAGACATTTTCAAAAAAAAGTCCGGAATTAAGTATTAGTATAAAGGTTATTATTGCTAAGCGTTTCATTTTCATAAAATTTAATTTCCAAAAATAGTTACTACAATTTTTCTTTTACCGCCGCTGTTCCTATGTTCGCAAAGATATATACCCTGCCATGTTCCAAGTAAAAGCTCTCCGTTCTTTACTGGAATATTCAGAGAAGGACCAATTAATATGCTTTTTATATGTGCCGGCATATCATCTGAACCTTCTGCATCATGACTGTAAGAATCGTTTTCAGGAGCGATCTTGTTAAAGTGCATTTCAAGATCTCTTCTCACCGTAGGATCTGCATTTTCATTTATACTTATAGAAGCGCCCGTATGTTCTATAAACACATTGCAGATCCCGGTTTTAAACTCTCCTATTTCCGGGATTTCCTTTAAAATGCTGTCAGTAATAAGATGAAATCCTCTGGAATATTCCCTCAGCCTGAACTCTTTTTGTACCATATTCATTTTTAAATATAACGATAACTAGTAAAAATTCCCCCTCCTTTTCAAGTAATGTGAGCTTGCTTTTCGTTGGATTATTACACCTGTTAATTTTTTATATTTCTGTATGCAAGCCCGAAAGATAACTAAAGACAAAGAAAGATTTATATACTCTGTTATCGTATCAACATCATTTATACTTTTAATATGGCTGATATTTATTGCCGCTAAATTATTTAATATTGATCTGGTAGAATTTGGAGTTTATCCGAAAAGTATAAGCGGATTAAAAGGTATACTCTTCAGCCCACTTATCCATTCCGGCTTTACTCATATTTTTTCAAATACTATTCCTCTCTGGCTTGGATTCTTCTGCTGCATTTATTTTTACAGATCTTCGGTCTATTACACATTCTGGCTCGTTTATATTCTGTCAGGAATTATGGTATGGCTTGCTGCAAGACCTTCATATCACATAGGAGCAAGCGGCTTGGTTTATGGAATACTTTCATTTCTTTTTTTCAGCGGAGTAATAAGACGTGACAAAAGATCAATAACACTTGCACTGCTGATTGCATTTTTATACGGTGGTATGGTATGGGGAGTGCTGCCTATTGACAGAGATATCTCTTTTGAATCACATCTTGCAGGAGCAATTACCGGAATATTATGCGCAGTGTTTTTTAGAAAAACCGACCCAGCACCAAAATATGAGTGGGAGGACATAGATGAAAACGAAGAAGATGAATATGAATATATACCAAATGAAAATGAAAGAATTGAAAAGTTAATTGAAGAGCAGAACAGGCAAAGAGAGAAGGAAAGACAAAACGAAGACGAATATTAATATTTTTCAGTAAGTATATTTTGTAAGTCAATCCCTTCACTTCTTAAAATATTTATTACAGATTCGACCATTAAAGGTGGTCCTGCAATATGAAAGACCGGAACTTTAAGATCTTCTATATGCCTCTTCATCATATCATGATCGATAAAACCTTTTTCATATTTCAGATCATTAGGCTCTTCATCTGAAACTTCATCAAAAACAGGAATGAATCTGAAATTCTTATACTTTACTGACAATTGAAAGAATTCTTTTATAAATGCTGCTGAGTTTTTGCTTCGATTGGAATAAAAAAGAATTATCTCGTTCTCATGCCCTTGGTTTAGCAGATCTTCGATCATGCTTTTAAATGGAGTTATCCCAACCCCGCCGGCTATAAAAACATCCGAAACATTAGAATTTTTTTCAAGATTCAGATTACCCATTGGCTTACTGATAGCAGCTAATGTTCCCGGTGCTATCTCAAGAATATTTTTAGAAAAGCCGGAATCTGATAGCCTCATTACGATCGTTACTTCATTAAGTATGTGTGGGGGATTAACAATTGAAAATGAACGGATATTATTTTTGTGATCTTCATGAACGGGATCGATTAATCTGATGGAAATATATTGTCCGGACAAAAAAGAAAAATCTGTACCTTTAGTATCAAAGGTCACCGAAAGAATATTTTCTGAAACAGTATCTTTCGATTTTATTGGCAGCAAAAATTCTTCCATATTATGAAGATTGATAATTCGGATATTAAATTGAAGATAAAATTTTTAATATATGCAGCATTTTTGCCGGATTAACTGTTTATATTTTAGTTAGTCATCTAAATGGATATTTTGATTATTCGAATTTATGCATAAAAAGATCTACATATTTGGCGGAGGTACTTATTTATTGCTCTGCGTAATACTATTACTTATTGATCCTTCAATGAAGGCTTATAATTCAACCGACCTGACTGCTCCTTTCTGGTATTACATTACAATTTCAGGTAATTTTATTCCTGAAGTTGTTACGATAGTCATTCTCTTCATAGCTGTTTTCTTAATGAACAGGAATTCCCGAAAGCGGTATTTATCTTCTGCTCTTATCGTAATGCTGATTGCTGTGACCGCTGTTTCAACAGCCCTAGTTTCAAATTTTTTTCTGAAAGATCTTTTTCATACTCCAAGACCCAGTCACAAAATATTTCTTGAAGATGGATTCATTCCTTCCGGCTTAGATAGCTTTTATCTGAAAAATAATACTTTCAGAAGAAATTATTTAACTGAGCATGTCGATCCTAAGGATGCTAAGTTAAGCGGATATTATTCGCCTGATGTAAATGTCTGGTTAAAAGAAGTTGGGGGTTCGTTTCCATCAGGACATTCTCTAAATTCATTTTTAATAGGTATTCTGTTTTCTTATTTACTGTTTTATTTTCTGAAAAGCAGGCTTAAATATCTTGCGCTTATACCTCTCTTATGGGCTTTGCTTGTTTCATTATCGAGGTATTTTGTCGGAGTTCATGAAAAGATCGATATTGCAGGTGGTGCATTTATTGGAATGGCATTAGCGTTCCTGATCGTTAAGTTCAATTTAATAGACAGGATCAATGACAGATTTATATTAAAAGAACTCAATAAATAATTTATTTGAAAAAACAGATCCTGATCTTTTACAGCATATTTTTCTTTTTATACGGAACACTGAACTTTTATATTTTTTTGCGGGGCTGGCAGGGAATTGAAGACATTTCTTACTTAAGACCTGCATATTCAATATTATTTCTATTACTTGCTGCTTCATTTATTGCCGGCAGAATGCTTGAAAGAAAAAAATGCAATGTTTTAAGCCGTGAGCTAGTTTACATTGGTTCTTTCTGGCTGGCGGCTATGCTTTATTTCTTTCTGTTTGCTGTTCTAATAGATGTTACCCGGTTTGCAATGACACTCTTTGCAAAGCATCCCGCTTTTATATTTCAGGATTATATAAAGTTTAAGCTTATACTGACAGCCGGTGTTATTATTATAACTATGATCACTCTGATATGTGGATGGGTCAATGCAGCAACACCGCGTTTAAAAAAATTAAATATAAAAATTAACAAAAAAGCTACAAGGAAAAGCTTTAAGATAGCAGTAGTTTCTGATATTCATCTTGGAGTCATTATAGGTAAAAAGCGGCTGCAGAAGATCATCGACGTAATAAATAAAACAGATGCAGATCTTGTTTTATTTCCGGGAGATGTAGTTGATGAAGATATACGTCCTGTTATTGAAAACGATCTCGGCTCATTATTTAAAAGTATAAATACAAAAAATAAAATTTATTCTGTAACTGGAAATCATGAATATATCGGAGGTGTAGAAGCGGCATGTCATTATCTGAATGAGCATTCAGTGAATGTTTTGCGTGATAAAACAATTTTAATTGATAATTTTTTGTATTTAGTTGGAAGGGAAGACATTTCTTTTAGAAAAAATGAAATCAGGCGAATGCCATTAGAAGAATTAATGAAAAATGTAGATAAGAACTTACCCGTTATTTTAATGGACCATCAGCCTTATAAGCTTGAAGAAGCAGAAAAAAATGGTGTTGATGTACAGCTATCAGGACACACTCATCACGGTCAGCTGTTTCCTTTAAATCTGATCACAAAAAAGATCTACGAAAAAAGCTGGGGATATTTGAAAAAAGGAAGCACACATTACTATATTTCCTGCGGAGCCGGAACCTGGGGACCGCCGATAAGAATAGGAAATCATCCTGAAGTTATCGAGCTGAATCTGGAGTTTGAGGGGTGAAAAAAACTTTTCTGACAGTTTCGAATTCTTTCTGTATCGAAACTTCAGATTGATCTTGTAATCCTATTTTATTAGAACCATTCTTTTAGTTTCTGAAAAGTTGCCTGCTGTTAATTTGTAAAAATAAACACCACTTGGTAATTTAGAGCCATCGAAGTTTACCGAATAATTTCCTGTATTTTGATATTCATTAACTAAGGTCTCAATTTCATTTCCAATAGCATCAAAAACTTTTAAAGATACAAAACCTGAAACAGGAACTTCCCATTTAATTTCTGTATTTGGATTAAATGGATTCGGATAATTTTGTGACAAAGAAAAATCAATAGGAGGTTCTGTATTTCCTGAAACAAACCCTGTAACTGTTCCTCCATTTGTTGTTTTAAATAAGGATCCCATTGGATTATTGGAGGTCGATCCTCCAAACCATCCTATTCGATCATTTACAAATTGGAGTTTATAGTAAGAAGACATAAACCCCGCAATTCCAATTGTGTTATATTGCCAGGTTATGCCTCCATTTGTTGTTTTACAAATTCTGGCATTGTCTGTGGAAATATAAGCTGCAATCCACCCGGTATTCTCGCTTAACATAAACAAATTGTAGAGGTTTGCTTGATTTGGTGTTCCTGAATCGAACCAGTTTACTCCACCATCTGTTGTCTTTAAAAAAATATTATTCTGAATAATGTAACCAGTATTATCACTTAAAAAATAGAAATCCAGATAAGAATGCGTTGAATCCGTATACCTTATGAAATTCCAATTTTGTCCGTTGTTTGTGGTTTTTAATAATACATTTTTAGAATTGTTACGAAAAAAAATTGTAGCCCAGCCGGTTTGATTACTTGTAAATTGAACTTTATAAATATAGGTATCTAGGGGATAGCTAAAGGAAGTAAAATTAATACCGCCATTTGTAGTTTTCAAAATTCCACCAGCGTAACAACAATCAAATCCTTTTCCCATAGAGAAAAAAACTGTATCCTTATTTAAAGCAGTAATAGATGTTATGTTTGGATAACCCATATCAAAAATTACTGACCAATTTAAGCCACCATTAGTTGATTTGATTATTTTAGAATTTGTTCCATTTGCGCCTGCTTCAACCTGAACACTCGCCCAGCCAGTATTTTCATTCAAGAAATAAATTTTATTGATAGCTTGATTTTCGGAAGTTGGAATTGAATCCCAGCTTGCACCACCATTTGTAGTCTTAAGAATTGTTGAATAATGAAGATACCCAGCAGAGACAGAAGTCCAGCCTGTATTCTGATTTAAAAAATAAAAATCATAAACACGTTTGGTGGCATTGCTATATTGCGTGATCCATCCACTTTGTGCATATAAACCGGTAATGGAACTAATAAAAACAATAAATATTATTAATTTTTTGATCAAATTACTTTATTAAAACCATTCTTTTTGTTTCTGAAAAATTGCCAGCAGTTATTTTATAAAAATAAATACCACTTGGTAATTTAGAACCATCCAAGCTTACAGAATAACTACCTGCATTCTGATTTTCATTAACTAATGTCTTTACTTCATTTCCTATAGCATTAAAAACTTTTAAAGATACATAACCTGAAACAGGAACTTCCCATTTTATTACTGTATTCGGATTAAAAGGATTTGGATAATTTTGTGATAAGGAAAACTTTTCAGGAATTGAAGTCGAAGTTTGAGTGAAGCCAGTAACTACTCCTCCGTTGATAGTTTTATAAATTGCACCAAAAGACCCACCTATGTACCCGGTCAGTTCAGAAGGAAAAGTAACGGCATATAGAGGAACAGCGGGAAAATATGGATTTGCTATCCAGTTTACTCCGCTGTTTGTTGACTTAAACAATTGGGGTGTACTGCTGCCGATCCCAGTGGATGTGAACCAATCTGTTGACATCGCATTTGAAAAAAAAGAATAAACTCCCGGATATGTACCGGCAGTGAAAGTATTCCAATAAAGTCCTCCATTGGAAGACTTTAAATTATAGGCTGGGAAGAAACAGAATAATGTATCTGAATTAAAATTTCTGCCGAAGACTGCCCTTGAGCCTTGATTTCCTACTGAAGAACTCGCAAACAACCAATTAAGACCGCCGTTTGTAGTCCTCAAAGTTGTAGAATAAAAACCAACTTCATGTGTGTCACCCAATCCCACTAAAAATCCGGTGGAACTGTTAATAAAATACATTGTTTGAATTTGAAAAATAGTAGATGAATTGGAAGGAATTTGGATCCAGTTAATCCCTCCATCTGTTGTTTTGTATGTCTTGACAGAATCTGCTGAACAGTAACCCAACATCGAGTCAATGAAGTAAAGAGCTTTTACTCCAGTCGGAAGATTATAGTGGATCCAATTATTTCCAGAGTTAGATGTTTTTAAATATCCTGAAGTATCCTGCAAATAACCTATTGTATTATATAATAGCATTTTTCTCAGACCGGCCGAATTCTGGTTAAATACAATATTCCAATTTAATCCTCCATTCGTAGTCTTGATAATAGTATTTTGAAAAGGAGATGAAGTAGCTTTTGTAACTGCAAATCCTGTATTGTTATCAATGAAGCAAAGATCTGTAATTGTATTTGTTGTGTTAGAGTTCAAAGAGATCCACCCGCTTTGAGCAGTTGCATTTGAAGAAATACTAAACAAGATAATAAATAAGATTACTTCTTTCATGAAAAACTGGATATAAATTCAAAAATAAAAATCGCCGTTGATGTTAACACCAACGACGAAACAAGATTTACAAAATTTTTATAAACTTTATTTCACCAGTAACATTTTCCGCGTTAGTGTATTTATACCGTCACTAAGCTTATAAAAATATATCCCGCTGGAAACATTATACCCATTAAACGTAAAAGAAGAACTTCCTGAAGTAAGCTGCTTGTTGAAAATACTGCTAACTTTGCTTCCGGATGCATCAAATACATCCAACGAATAATTTCCGCTTTTTACAATTGAAACTTTGATGTTTGTTGTAGGATTGAATGGATTAGGATAGTTCTGTGAAAGATCAAATTTATCTGGGAATGAGCTGACAGGTTCAGAAATCCCCGTCAAGCCGCCGGTAATAGTTTTAACAATTGTTCCGCCTTCTCCCACAGCCATACCAGTTAATGAGTCTGCAAAATCTACATCATATAAAAAATTCGGGGATTGATTGTCCTGCAAAGCCCAGAAATTTCCACCGTCAACAGATTTGAAAATTTTTCCATGTGCACCAACAACGGTTACTGAATTAATATTATGGAAGTATGGAATGTGAAGTGATGCGGAAGGATATGTAAGCTTTAATGTCCAGGTGGCACCTCCATTAGTAGTTTTGTAAACTTTACCATCTACCCAGTTACCCTGAATTGGATTTCCTGCACAGATTACGCCAGTGTTTTCATCAAAGAAACTAACACCATAATAATTATTACCGGCAGGAGGATTTGCGGAAAACCAGTTTAATCCGCCATTTGTAGTCTTGATCACTGTTCCACCTAAACCGGTTGCATAGATAGTATTTGCGTTTACACAATAGTTGTTATCAAGAGTGCTCGATGTTCCGCTGTTTTGAAGTGACCAGCTTGATCCGCCGTCAGTTGTTTTAAAAATTAGTCCTAATACTCCTACTACAAAACCTATATTAGTATATTCACCTCCGGATTTTACAAAAGCTATATCGTTAATATTAGCAGATGTCCCAAGAGGTATTTGAACCCAGGATTTTCCGCCATTAGTAGTATGCAACAAAACACCGCCTGCGCCTACAATAGTTCCTACATTTGAATTAATAAAAAGAACCTTATGAAGATTCGAGGAAACCCCGGCTGAACTAAAAAGCCAAGTTGTTCCCCCATTAGTAGTAGATCTTAAAAGTCCACCATCTCCAACTGCAATTGCTCTGGTTGAACTTATCATACAAATTCCACCACCGGTCGAAGATGTATTTGATGGTGTCATATACCAACCATAGTTTGCAAACGATGGAGTCGCAATAGTTAAAATAATTATAAGTATGAGATTTTTCATTTTGATAATTTACTTATTAATTGATTTTATCAATAATTAGATTGAAATTCAAGGTCTAATTTATCGAAATTGTTTGTAATTTCGTAAAGAAATAAAGGTTTTTATTTACAGGAGATTTTCGTTTACGTTTTATATCAAATGCATTATTGATAAATTGATGATTAATACCACTATTAGAAAATGTTAGATTTTATTTACAGCGGTTTTGTCAATTCAAGCAATAAGAATTCATACTCGTCAAAATTTAAAAATTTAATTTTCGGAGTTTCCCGAAAAATAATTTTAAAGTTCGGTGATCCGCTTATTTCTTATAAGCTTTGGAATTATAAAATTAAGATACCAATCTCCCACAATCTTCCCGTTGTTCTGAATTCTCATAAGAATTATAATACGAACCTACCCAGAGTTGCGAAATATATAAGCAGCAAGTATAAAGTGCCTTTGGTAATTGATATCGGAGCGAATGTTGGAGATACCGCAGCATTACTAAGAAGCTATATTGATTATCCTGTTATGTGTGTAGAGGGAGATCAGAATTTTTTCGGACTACTTAAGAAGAATACCGAACAGATGAAGAACATAACTTATGTTCAGTCCTATCTCGGTACTAATGATGAAAAAATAAATGCAGCAGTACAGACAGAAAGAGGTACAGGGACAATATCAAACGATTCCGGCTCGGTCCTGGAAACTAAAAAGCTGGATACAATCCTGAATGAAAATCCGGAATTTAAAAAAGCTAAGCTATTAAAGATAGATACAGATGGATTTGATTTTAAGATAATGAAAGGTGCTGTAAAATTTTTAAAGTCTTCTAAGCCTGTTATCTTCACTGAATTTGATCAGAACTTGATGAAAGAGATCAAAGAAGATTTTAATGATATGTTTGAATTTTTCAAATCATTGGATTATTTATTCGTGATATTCTATGATAACTTTGGCGATTATCTCATTTCATTAGATCTGAATGAAAAAGAAAAGATAGAAGACATCACAAATTATTTTGATAACAGGAACACTGATAAATTCTGCGACATCTGCGTTTTTCATACTGATGATAAAGACCTTTTTGAAAATGTAAGAAAAAATGAAATAGATTTTTTTACAAAGAACAGATAACACTTCTAAACAGTACATTCTCACCTTAGAATTTAAAATAATTATTGAAACAAAAATATTCTGATAAACTTTTTCAATCTGAGAAAGAGTTCAAAAAAAGTTTTATAAAAGGTCTGGCAGATATTTATCTTGATGATAAAAATCTAAATCCGGAAACCTTTGTGCTGTTGCTTTGCAATTCATTTTTTGAAAAGGAGATCTCCGGATTACTGAGTAAATATGCTGAGAATTATTATAAAAAATTGTATAAGCTTTATAAAGAAGAAAAACTTGAGAATACAAAGAGTGATGATTATGAAGTGATGAAAAAAATTTTTAAGTTCGGGTTTAAAAAAATAAAGCCTATCAAGTTCAGAAAAGTAGAAAAGCTATGGGATATACAATATAATCCCCTCAGGGAGATGAGACCGGAAAGAGCTGCAGTTCAGAAAGTAAATAAAATAAAGCAGAAGTTTGAAGATAAAGGTTTCAATTATACACGTTCTTATATTGAGAATGAAATATTATACGAAGGAGTTCACAAAGGAAATAAATTTACTATTCTGTTCAATAAATTTCCCTTTGCCCGATATCATACACTGCTGGTACCTGAGAGAATGAAAAAGCATCCTCAGTTCCTTACCAAAAAATTTCTTGAAATGGCATATTCATTTATGAAAGAAATGAGCCCAAAAATAAAAGGTCTGGGAATGGGGTACAATTCATACGGAGGTTATGCATCCGTTAATCAACTTCACTTTCAGATGTTTATAGATGAAAAAGGAATGCCATATAATGATAAGCGATGGCTGCATAACGAAGGAAATGAAAAGTATCCGGCACATGCAGAAGTGTTTGATGAAACAAAAAAATGCATGAAATTTATTGCTCAGCTTCATAAATTAAATATTCCATACAATCTTCTTTTTTCCGAAAGTAAGATATATTGCTTTCCAAGAGTATTCCAGCAATCAAAGTTTGAGAGAATTTCCGGAGGCTTTGCATGGTTCCAGTTTGCAGGTGGTATTATCTGCCTTAAGAAAGAAACCTACAAAAGTGTTACCGGCAAGCTGATAAGACAACAGCTGAAAGTATTATCCAAAACTGTAAAACCCGTATAAACTGCTTTAAAATAATAAGTTACCTGCTGAGTTCGAACATTATCACAAGTTTTTATCTTTAATCTCATAGGGAGATTGAGTAAATTATAGATTAGTTTATTTTAGATTAAATTTTCATTTAAGGGATTCCCGATAAAAGCATTCGGAGGCGACATTTAAATTATAGATTGAACGAAAAATCATTTAATAATAAAGATTTTAATAAAAACGATTCCGATAAAAAAGAACTCGTTCAGGGAAGAGATATACTTGAAACAAAAAAGAATCTTGAAAGAACTGTTCTTGTCTGCTATTCAAACAAAGCAGATAAGGAAAACACTCATACTGAAGATTCACTTAAAGAATTAAAATTCCTTGCTGAAACTGCAGGAGCTGATGTTATCGAAACTTTCTATCAGTCAAACAGCAATTATGATTCAAGATATATGATCGGCAAGGGAAAAGCTGAGGAAGTTGCAAAATTTACAGAAGATAATGAAATAGCATTGGTAATTTTTGAGAACGAGCTTGCATTCACTCAAATCAGAAATCTCGAAAAAAAAATAAAATGCAGGATCATAGATAAGTCAAATCTTATACTTGATATTTTTGCAGCGAATGCAAGAACTGCACAGGCTAAGCTCCAGGTTGAGCTTGCACAGCTTGAGTATTTATTACCACGGCTTACAAGGCAATGGACTCACTTATCAAAGCAGTTCGGTGGTATCGGATCTAAAGGTCCCGGGGAAACCCAGATCGAAACTGACAGACGAATGATCGGTGCTAAGATCACGCTTCTAAAAGAAAAACTGAAAAAAGTTGACAGGCAGAGACAGACTCAGTCAGAAGACAGAAAAACATTTTATAGAATTTCACTTGTTGGATATACAAACGTTGGGAAATCTACTTTATTAAATCTTCTTACAGACTCGGATGTTTTGGTGGAAAATAAATTGTTCGCTACTCTTGATACATCAACAAGGATCCTGAACCTTGCAGGGAAAGGAAAGAAAGATAATCCGGCTAAATTTCCTAAAAAAGTTCTGATATCAGATACTGTAGGATTTATAAAAAATCTTCCTCATGGTCTGGTAGAATCTTTTAAGTCTACTCTTGCTGAAGTAATTGAATCAGATCTACTTCTGCATGTAATAGATATTTCAAGTCCGAAATTTGAAGAGCAGATAGAAGTTGTGGAAAAGACATTGAAAGAGATCGGCGCAGAAAATAAAAATACGATCCACGTTTTTAATAAAGTTGACAGGCTTCAGGAGTTAAATATTGATAACGATATTATTGATTATCTTAGAGAAAAGTATCCTTCGTCAGTTTTTATCTCTGCTGAAAAAGGTTTAAACATGAAATTTCTTATTGAAGCATTGAAAAATGAATTTGGTAAAAATAATGTTGAGACGACTGTAAAGCTTGAAGTTGGCGATTATAAAGGATTGAGCGAGCTGTATGAAAAAGGTCAGGTGAAAGATGTAAAGTATCTTAAGAGCGGAATAAAAGTAAAGCTGACAACAAACAGTAAAAATATAGCAGCAATAGAAAAAGCAGAACCTGTAAAAGATAGCTTAAGGAAAGCAAGAAGCGTTCTCAAAAAAGTTTAAAAAATAATTTAATCAAGAGGCAAAAACAATGGCAACAGATACATTCAAGGGTGTTGATTACTATCTTATTGATGACATGTATACTGATGAAGAAAAAGCTATACGCGATACAGTAAGAGATTTTGTAAGTGCAGAAGTAAAGCCAATCATTGAGCATTACAATCAGGAAATGAAATTCCCACAGGATCTTATTCCTAAGATGGCTGAACTTGGAATTTTCGGACCAACTATTCCTATCGAATATGGAGGAATGGGTGTTAACAATGTTGCTTACGGACTTATCATGCAGGAGCTAGAAAGAGGTGATAGCGGTGTCAGAAGCTTTGCATCAGTTCAGTCGAGCCTTGTGATGTATCCGATTTTTGCATTTGGAAGTGAAGAGCAAAAAAAGAAATGGCTGCCGAGACTAGCAAAAGGTGAATCTATAGGCTGCTTCGGATTAACAGAGCCTGACTTTGGAAGCAATCCTGGTGGAATGATAACCAAAGCTGAAAAAGTTGATGGGGGTTATAAGATAAACGGTGCTAAGATGTGGATAACGAACGGAACTATCGCCGATGTTGCAGTTGTCTGGGCAAAGTTAGACGGAAAAGTAAGAGGCTTCTTAGTTGAAAAAGGAATGAAAGGATTTACTGCTCCTGAAATGAAAGGTAAGCTTTCATTAAGAGCTTCTATTACAAGCGAGTTAGTTTTTGAAGATTGCGTTATACCAGAAGAGAATATTCTGCCACTAAGCGGAGGATTAAAGTCACCTCTTATGTGCCTTACTCAGGCAAGATACGGAATTTCATGGGGAGTTATCGGAATGGCAATGGAGTGCTACAGCACTGTTCTGAATTATTCTTTATCAAGAATACAATTCGGAAAGCCTTTGGCTGCTTTTCAAATAACACAGGAAAAGCTTGCATACATGGTGACTGAAATTACTAAAGCTCAGCTGCTTACTTTTCAATTAGCAAAGCTGAAAGATTCAGGCAAGATGAGACCGCAGCATGTTTCTATGGCGAAGAGAAATAACTGCGAGATCGCAAAGATAATCGCATCGATGTCACGGGAAATGCTCGGAGCAAATGGAATACTTGATGAATATCCTGTAATGAGGCATATGAACAATATTGAATCAGTAAAAACTTATGAAGGTACTCATGAAATGCATACTTTGATTATCGGAGAAGACGTTACCGGAATTGCTGCATACGAATAAAATTTATTTCAGAACGAGACGATGAAAAGTTTTGATATACCGATATTTTACAGAAGCCCTGTAATATCCCGTATAAAAAATCTCAGAAAGAAAAGTGATCCGCGAAAGCAGGATTATACCCCTACAATTCTTGATTTTGGTTCAGTGCAGTTTTTAATTGCACGCCATTTTGGATTTTGTTACGGAGTAGAAAACGCTATTGAAATCTCATACCGCGCGATCGAAGAAAATCCTGATAAAAGAATTTTTCTTCTCAGTGAAATGATCCATAATCCGGATGTTAATAATGATCTTCAGAAGCGCGGAGTTAAATTTTTAATGGAAACTTCCGGTAAGCAGATCATTGACTGGACAGAACTTACTTCAGAAGATATAGTAATTGTTCCGGCATTCGGAACAACACTTGAGATAGAAAAAAAATTATCTGATAGAGGAATAGATCCTCTGAAATATAATACAACCTGTCCGTTCGTTGAAAAAGTCTGGAACCGGGCAGAAACTCTCGGCAAAAGTGATTATACAATTGTCCTTCATGGAAAATTCAGGCATGAGGAAACAAAGGCAACCTTCTCACATAGTAAGGAAAACGCTCCGACTTTAATTGTTAAGGATATAAATGAAGCAAAGATACTGGGAGATTTTATAGAAAGAAAACTTTCTGTAGAAGAATTTAATAATTTCTTCAAAAAAAATATGTCAGTTGGTTTCAATGCTGAAAAAGATCTGAATCGTATCGGAGTTGTGAACCAGACAACAATGCTTGCTACGGAAACCGAGGAGATCGCCGAATTTCTTCGTAAGTCTATGATCGTAAAATATGGTGAAGAGAATATTAAAGAGCATTTTGCAGATACACGCGACACTCTTTGTTATGCGACACATGATAATCAGCGGGCAACATACGGCTTACTGAACGAGAAGGCAGATCTTGCAATTGTAGTGGGCGGATATAACAGCTCGAACACTTCACATATCGTTGAACTATGTGAAGAAAAGCTACCTACTTACTTTATTTCCGATTCAACTAAGATAACCAAAGATGTTATCACGCATTATGACCTTCATGCGTGCAAGGAAACTGAAACGCAAAATTATCTCCCGGCAAAAGATCCGGTAAGAATAATTCTAACCAGCGGTGCTTCATGTCCGGATTCTATAGTTGATGATATTCTTCAGAAGATAGTTTCATTTTACGGAGTTGAAAATAATATATCAGAAGTTTTAAATAAAATAGAGATCAGTAACAATTAAATTTTTTTCTAAAAAATAAATAAAATCACATTGTCACAAAGAACACTTTGCATCATAAAGCCTGATGCAGTAAAAAAAAATGTACAGGGAAATATAGTCCAAATGCTTTCAGACGCAGGATTTAAAATAAAAGGAATGAAGCTTATTCAGCTTAGTGATACAGCTGCCGGAAAGTTTTATGAAGTTCATAAAGAAAGACCTTTCTATGGTGAGCTTGTTAAGTTCATGACATCAGGTCCGGTTATTCCAATAGCACTGGAAAAAGAAAATGCAGTTGCAGATTACAGAAAGCTTATCGGCGCTACTGATCCTGCAGAAGCAGAAGAAGGAACGATCAGAAAAAAATTCGCTGCTTCTAAGGGCGAAAACGCTGTGCACGGTTCAGACTCAGAAGAGAACGGAAAGATCGAAATTGGATTCTTCTTCGCTGAAAGCGAATTGGTGTAAGTTAGAAGATTCACATACATAGGGACAGGTCGCGTCCTGTCCTTACAAATAACAGTTCTACACTTCTCGTTCCTTCGCTCCAGCGTGGGAACGTTTTGTAAACCTCAGGCAAATACTACTTATATTCTCCATACCTTTTCTTTCTATTTCATTTTCCGGAAATATTTGAAATATTACTTCTATGAGAAGCAGAAATAAAATTTACAATGAAAACGGTGTATTTTTTATTACATCAACCACTGTGGATTGGTTAGACTTATTTAATACAAAGGACACCTTTCAAATCTTAATTGATTCTATAAACTTTAATGTTTCCGAACGAAATTTAAAAGTTCATGCATATGTCTTGATGAAAAATCATTTTCATCTGATCTGCACAGGTGAAAATCTTTCAAAGATAATTAATTCTATTAAAAGTTATTCTGCCAGAAAGTTTGTAGAAAAATTTCAAACAGAAAACGACATTTTGACATTGAATAAATTAAGAAAAAACAAAAAAAATTTTAAAACAGATCGGGAATTTCAGTTCTGGCAGGAAGGATTTTATCCAAAAGAAATGTTAAATACAGAAATACTAAATCAGAAGATAGAATATATTCATGCAAATCCAGTTAGAAAAGGATATTGTGAAAATAATTGTGATTGGGAATATTCTTCTGCCAGATTTTATGAAAAGGATATTGAAGGAGATATTAAAGTAATAAAGACACTATAAGCTTTGGTTTTACATTAGGTTCCCACGCTGGAGCGTAGGAACGAGAGGTCTTGGGTTGTATTTTGGTTTTACATTAGGTTCCCACGCTGGAGCGTAGGAACGAGAGGTCTTGGGTTGTATTTTGTTTTACATTACGTTTCAACGCTGGAGCGTAGGAACGAGTACGTAGTTTACTAATTTATCCTGATATTCTTCACCAGCTGTTCAACAACTGATTTGTAGTCGTTAAAAAGTTCTGCTTTTGTTTCTAGAGTGATGTTGACTTTGTTAACCTTTCCCAAAACATAAAACGAGAACTTTGTTCGTTTTATCTGAGTATATGGCTCAAGATAATAAGCTGTAAGAGTTGAATCTATCATTGGGAAAGGCTTTCCCTTATCCTTGAATGAGCGTTCAAAAGTTTCACCTGTTTTGTCAAGAGTAATGAACATAGTCATAGAGCCTTGTGACTTAGTCGTGTCAGTCAATAAAACTCCTTCAAAGTCCTGCACATTCTTATTTATCTCTCTTGAATCTACAAGCTTCAGATATGGAGCAAGTTGCTTGTATGGAATATATAAACCAACATCTCCGTTTTTGAACTGTCCTGTTGTGTCCACCGGATTCTTATTTGCAAAGCCTGTTGTATCAACAAGCTTTGTTAGTGAATCTTTCTTGCCGTTGTTTACTTTTCTAAGAGAATCCAAAGTTGAAGTCAGATCCTTTGTTGAATCCGTTTTAACAGTATCTCTTTTTACAATATCCCTGTTGATCTGAGGACGCTTGATCCTTGGAGGTTTTATTGTTCTGTTTATCGAAAATGGATTGTCTCCCGGAAGTTTCGTTATCTTAGTTTCAGGATCAACCTTAGGACCTTCCTTAGGCTTATTCGGATCTTCAAACTCCTTGATATTTATTTTCGGGTCAGGCATATCTGAAATAACGATCAGTCTCTTATTGTCGTTTTCATCGGTCCTGTGATCGAACTTTCCTATAAAAGCATAAAACAAAAGTATCATGAATGACTGCAGAATTATCGCGCCAACAATTCCTATAGTCAGATTCCGCTGATAGAACATTCTGAAAAGATTATAAGGATTTTTCTTTCCTAATCTTTCCTCTAATAATTGGTCCGGTGTTTTTTCTAATGTAAGCTCTTCTTCGTAGGGAATGAGATGAGCAAGCTCAGGATTGGGAGTGAGTACTCCCGGTTTTACTTCCTCAGATGAATCGTTTTTTTTTTGAACGGTCACTTCACCGGTAGTAGAATCGATTGAAATAATAATTTCAATTTCCTGCTTTATATTATCAGGTTTCGGGTGAAGGTATATTTTGTTTGACTGTGTTTCCTTAGAGTTCTTTCTTTCCTTTACAGAGCAATCAATGTTCACTCCTCTATCTGTCGTTACCACAATTTTTAAAAGATTTTCGTTTATCAGACTGATCTGATAATTACTGTCTTTCTGCTGCAAAAGATTTTTTATTTCATCTTTTGCCTGACTGCCTGAAAAAGTTTCTGTTGTAGTTTCTAATTCTTCGTGAATTTTCTCTTGCTCGTCAATTTCGTTTTTAATGTCAGTAGCCGGAACAGGATATTCACCTGCTTGATTGTCAGTTGTATTCTCTGTTTTATTTTCTTCAGATACGTGTTTTTGGTCTGAAGATTCCTTTACAATTTCTTCCGGTGATGAATCTGAATTTTCTACAGATGCTTTTTCAGAAATATCTGATGAAGTTTCATAATCATTATTAATAGGATCTTCAGGTGGGGTCTGAGGCTCATCTTCTTTTTTGTTAAGCTCAGAATCTTTTTTACATAATGAAGTGATTTCTTCTTTTTTTGTTTCAATTGGAGTGCTTTCTGAAGTGTTTTCAGAATTATCTTTCTTGCCCGGCTTATCTTTTTCTGTATCTTCGGTACTCAATGACTATTTTTGATTTCTACTCAGTTTAAGAATAGGTATTAAAAATCAACGTTAAATATCAATTTAAACATCAAATTTAAAATATTAAATCCAATTATCTATATTATTTAAATAATAATTATCGATAAATGTTCCATCTATAAGTAATTTAGAAGGATTTTGAATATTTTGCAGAAAATTCTTTAGAAAAATGCTCTTACTTCAGCTCTTCCGGTATGAATTGCATTTCTTCCGCCTTCGATCCTTCCGTCATAATTCACAGATGCCTGAATATTTTTACTCAAGTTATAATCAAAAATCCCCCTCCAGAAATAGCTTTTTCCACTTACTCTTCCGTTTGTAAGCTCATAAGGAATGTTAATTGAGCTATTAGTCAACCTGACTTCATCTCTTTCGATCTCTAACCTCAGCCTTCCAAGTTGGGCAAATGAATATATGAATCTCAGTATCTGCTGATTTATATTTGCAAGGTTCGGAGTTGTCGGATATGTATCAGTTGCCCGGATAAAATTAAGCTGCAGTCCTGACTCTATCTGCTGAACCGGTCGGTATGAGAGATCAGTGTTAAATGCATCACCGTCAATATTTCTGTTCCTTACTGAAATTACGGGAGCAATATTTCTGTCGATCTTGTTGACATACTCAAGCTGTGTAGTAATATCTTTTGCAACCCCTATCTTTAATTTTCCTGAGCGCTGAATGGAAAGCGATCTTTCATTTCCGCTGCTGTATTGAGTGAGTCCTTTTTGCTGAAGAAATCTTAGCTTTAAAGAATACCCGGGATTATATTCAAAAAAATTCAGATCCTGCTGGAATACCTGCGTTCCGATTATTGTATTTGAATCACTGAGAAATGCACCTGTTCTTAAAAAATAGAGATCAGATGAAACCGGGTCTTTGCTCTTTTCATCTATTCTGTAATAAGATTCTGAAGTAAAATTATTTACAAGGTCACCTATAATAGAACCGCTTTTAATATTCAGATATCGTGAAGGTCTGAGTATTACTCTTGCAGAGGTATTTACATCAATGATAGGGAACAGCTTATCAGTCGGAAGATTAATTCTGACATATGTTCCGTCATTGTTGTTAGTCAGAGTGAATTCATTTTCATCCTGGATCCCATTCGAATTCAGGTCTCCCAGATAAATATAATTTCCCTGTCCTATAGGTACCAGTACAAATAATTTTTCAAGCTTTGCAGATCTCTCGCTGGAAACATTATAAAGCAGGTCTGTTTGAACAGCGCTGTTGAAAGGATCAAGTCTTACTATGGAATTAACCAGAACAGTCTGATTATCCGAATTTCCTTTTGCAAGGAAATCCGGAGAATATTTTTTGTCTCTTATTGTAAGATTTATTTCAGGTCTGAACCATGAAAGACCGTTATACTTCAAGCCGTATAGCTGAGTGTAAGTGTTTGACAGATCTTTTATCACACCGTTATCAGAAAGCTGGTCAGTGCGGAAATTGTATTCGCCCGATATATCAAAGTTAAAAATATTTTCAAAAGCAATAATTGGTCTGTATTCAGTGAAAGTAAAGCTTCCCGGGTCAAGACTGTCCCGTGTAGGTAAGTTAAAATTATTTTTCCTGTTCTCATTATTAAAGAAAAAGCTAGTATAAATCCTAGAAGGATTTGAGCTTTGCACGTTAAACAGCTTAAAGTAATTCAGCTCCCCCGCTTGCTTCACCCATTTGCTTTTTGAGCCAGTCACAAAATTTTCCGAATTCACGATATCAACTACATAGTTGAGAGTTGGCAGCTTTAATGAATCATCTTTTAGAAAAACTCCTGCATTCGTTCTTAGCGCTGTAAAATCATTTCCTCTTTTAAGCATTCCGTATAGTCCGGAAAGGTTCATATACTTGTTAGGTGAGAATTTCAAATTTCCTTCGCGGAGCTCTTCTGTTAAGTTAGTTGAATCCTGGATATCATAGGTCCTGTCAAATTCTATAGTGTTCAGCCTTTCCAGAGTATTAAATGCACGGTTTATAACTCTTTCACGAAAATTAAGCTCAACACTTTTTAAATTTAATCCTGCGAGATTAAACTTTTCTTTTTTAAATCCAATCAGCCCGTTTATTGCAGTTCCTTTCTGAGTAACATCTGTAATTGAAACCTTGTTCTTATTCAGAGATGAAAATGCGCCTTCAAGATTTAAATAAAATTCATTTTTCGGTGAAGAAGAATAATTAAGAGAGATATCACCAAGTTGATATGATGTCGGAATAGGAATAAAAACTATTGGCTGATAATCTCCCTGCTTTATTCCGACAAAGTTATATTTGAAAATTGTTTCCTTTGTATAGTCACCTTTGCCCGGACCTACATAGGTAAATCCTACCTGGTATTGTGCATTCACATTTCCCGGATCATAACGGTATACAGTATCCTGTACACCCCCGACAATTGTATCGACGAGAACATAAACTCCCTTACTTCTACCTAATGAATCAAGACCTACAAATGTTACACCGGAACGAATTGCTTTAAACTTATCATCGCCTGCATTCTGCAGAAGTATCTTGTCTGCATCTGAAAGAGTAAAATCAATAGTCTTATCCGGATTGTCTGATTCATTAATGAATGTAATACCAACTCCAAATTTATCATTTCCGAACTTAAGACCATTTTTTCCTGCTATCAACATCCTTGAATATTTTCTGTCAGAGTATTCGAAATCAACAGTAATTCTCGAGTTAGAAGTTATCAGTCTTTTATTTGTAAAAGTTATTTCGCCAATACCGTAATCAATAGTATAGTCAGCCTGGTCTCCTCTTACCATCTGGACTCCGTTCAGATAAACTTTTTCAGTTCCTGAAAGAACCAATAAAGTTGTTTCATTATCTTTTCCGATCAGCCTGTAAGGACCCTGTACTCCGTCTTTTCCTGTGAATACATTTGTATTGAACTTTCCTCTCGCAACAGCTCCCGTCAGCTGAATGTCTCCGAAATCAAATGCTGTATAACCTTTTGCGCCCTGTATCTTTCTGGAAAAATTTGCAAAATTTGTATTTTCAAAATTAACATTTATATCTCCGATAGTAGCGATCGTTTTTTTGTTTTTTACTTCAATAAAAACTTTATCAAGTTCCTGAAGCTTCTGAGTATTTCCTTCGGGCTGTATGGGAGTGTTTTCATCAGTAAGTGCTGCAACGATCTCGATATCATTTGTCAGCTTTCCATTCAGCTGTAATCGAAAACCGGAGTTAAGGGTGAGATCTCTGTTAGATCCTATTGTAAGTCCCCGGAAAAGACTTCCTGATTTCTCAAGGCTTGTACCTTCAAACAGACTTTCCATTAGATCAGTTCTTTTTGTTGCGATCTCTACCGTGTCTCCCGTTACGCTATCTTTTTCAGTGATGATTTCAAAATTGGAATATTCTCTTTTAAAATTATACGGGAAAACATCATATTCTATTTTTAGATTGTATATCTGAAAAGTATCCAGTGAATAGCGGGTATATATAAATGGATCCAGATGTATTTTGCCTGTTTTATAATCTATCCTGTAATCATCGGCAGGCTTTAATATTGTGTTATAATTAAGATATACCAGCTCACTGAACTGAATAATGAACCTTTCATTCATATCCACAAGTGTATCTTTATAAGTCAGCTTTGTATTGAAAGATTTTTTGTTTGGATTCTGCTGTGCATACAGATCAGCACCAAAACCTGCCGAAATGATCAGAAGGAGAAAACTAAAACAAATTATTGAACTGTATTTTTTAGAAAATTTATTGACCACTATTTTTAAACTATTACAATTTATCCAGAACACTACTCCATTCTTTTAAATAATTCTCAGCATCCATCTCATCTTAAAATAAGTATCAAAACATAAAATAAATAAGCATTCCCGAATGTTATAAATTGAAACACCGTATCAAACAAAAGCATTTCTCACTTTTTAAGCCGGAGCAATTATAGACCGGATAATTAATTAAGTTACTCAAATTTATTGTTGTTTAAAGAATTATTCTTAAATATATTGAAAGTTCAATTTCTGATTATTTTCCACATCTTAAAACCTTAGAGCAGTTTAATTTAAAATGAAAGATGAAGAATTGTTAAATAAGCATGAAGCTCAGATCATGGAATCTAATAAGCAGCTTGCTTTAATGATCGAAGAAAAAGAAAAGCGTGCAGCTGAGCTTTTAAAAGCAAATATTGAGCTAGAACATCAAAATAATGAAAAGGAAAAAAGAGCTGTTGAGCTTTTGCGCTCAAATGAAGATCTGAAAAGAACCGAAGCTAAGCTTCTTGAAGTAAATAAGGAACTTGAAGCATTTTCTTATTCTGTGTCTCATGATCTCCGCGCTCCACTTCGTGCTATTGGCAGCTATTCACAAATGCTTGAAGAGGATTATATTAATGTGTTAGATGAGAATGGACAAAGGTTGTTGGGCATTATACAGAAGAGCGCAGTAAAAATGGGAGTGCTTATTGATGATCTGCTTACATTTTCCCGGTTAAGCAAAAAGGAAATGAGGAAAAGCCGTATTAATATGAATGAATTTGTAAATAATATTGTCGATGAATATGCAAAGATATCTTCTCATCATGCTAAAATAATTGTTAATGAACTGCCTGACGTGCTTGGAGATGAAAACTTATTAAGCAGCGTTCTTACTAATCTTTTAAGTAATGCTGTAAAATATTCTTTCAAGAATGAGCATCCGGTAATAGACATATCCGGTAAAAAAATTACTGAGAACAATAAAGAATTTGTTGAATATTGTATTACGGATAATGGAATTGGATTTGACATGCTGTATGTAAATAAATTATTCGGAGTTTTTCAAAGACTGCATAATGAAAAAGAATATCCGGGAACAGGAGTCGGTCTGGCAATTTCAAAAAGAATCATAGACAAGCACGATGGTAAAATATGGGCTAAAGGAGAACTTGGAAAAGGTTCTTCGTTTTGCTTTTCTTTGCCATGCTGATTTAAACATATTGTGAGTAATATTTAAGAAATAAGAAATAAGAAATAAGAACCAAATATAAAAAATGGAAAATACCTTAGTTGAGATCCTTCTTATAGAAGATAATGAGAATGATGCTGAAATAACTATCCGTGCTCTTCGTAAAAGCAATATTGCTAATAAGATCAAACATCTGTCCGACGGTGAACAGGCACTTAATTTTCTTTTTGGAAAAGGAGATTATGAAGGAAGGGACGTTGAGATAAAGCCAAAGCTTATTATGCTCGATCTTAAAATGCCGAAAGTTGATGGACTTGAAGTACTTGAAAAAATAAAATCTGACCCTGTTACCAAGAAAATTCCTGTAGTTGTTCTCACCTCATCAAGAGAACATCCGGATATAGAAAAATGCTATGAGTTAGGCGTTAACAGCTATATAGTAAAACCTGTTGACTTCGATAATTTCTCAACTGCTATTACTCAGTCAGGCATGTACTGGATGCTGATCAATCAATCCCCAGATCTGTAAAAACAATTTATTTTATTTTTTAAAAGCAGAAATTGAAAATTCGATTTCTGCTTTTTGATTTTACATGCTACTTCACACCTTAAATTAAAAATAAAGTATTCAGCTGCAATCTATAAAAGACTTGATAATTTATAAAAAAACGTGTAAATTAATACATCTAAAAAGCAACATCTAAATTTTATACATCTAAAGCTATCTAAAAATGAAAAATCAATCAAAAAACCCATACAAATACTTTGAATTCTCAGAAATAGAGCAAAAACTTTATGATCTGTTAAAAGATAAATCTACTATAAAAGTTATGGAAAAGCTTGTAGAATATGGTATTCCGCCTGTTGGTGCTATTACAAAGGAGGCTGAGGAAATATATAATGATGCCTGTACAAAAACACCATCACTAAAAAATCGTCAGCATGATTTCAATAAATATTTTGGTTATTTGGTAGGTCAGGAAATGGAAAAACGTGGTTATAAAAAAACAGGTTCACGCGGTAAGATAAAAGGAAAATTTTTCAGAACCGGTACAAAATTTATAAAATCCTCTGAGAAAAAAACGGAAGTCAACGAATCTGTAAACCCTTTCTCAAGACTTGCAGGTATAGTAAAAATTGGAAAAATGTCCAATGAAGAATTAGATAATGTTATCTACGCATCATGACCATATTCGTTGATACATGGGGATTTAAAGCGCTTATGGATTCAGATGATGAACATCACGAGCAGGTGGTAAAGCTCTTTGATGTACTTTGGAAAAATAGAACTAGGCTTATTACGTCCGATTATATTTTAGATGAGACTATAACATTGCTTTCTGTAAGAGCAGGTATTAAACCGGCTAAAGAATTTTCAGAAATAATTGTAAACGGTACCTCTGTTGACAAACGTTGGGTAGAAAAAAAATTCTTTTATGATGCTCTTGAAATGAAATTCAGATATAGTGATAAGCCAAAAATATCCTTTACCGACTTTACCAGTATGTCAATAATGCTTTCTGCAAATGTAAAATATATAATTACTAATGACAGGCATTTTGAAAGCGTAAATTTAGGATTAAAGCTTATTCGCGAAGAATCGCACCTTTCGGTTTAATAAAGATCACTTCCTATACCCGAACCTCTGTTCTCCTGTTTTTTCTCTGAAGTTTCTTCAACAGAAATTATTACTTTTTGTGACCTCATTTCTGCATCAGTGAGTTCAATTTCATAGGGAACGTTTGTTCTCATAGCAAAAGATCTTCCAGGAGAATTTGTCTGCCTCGAATTTTGAAAGCTAAGCCCGCCAAAGAGTGATTTCTTTATTTTTCCTAAGCTCCCCGAAAAGCCGTAGTTCACATCATAGGATGAAAGTGTGCTTATAAAAAAATCAAACTTCTCATTGTTGTTAAGTGTAAGAGTATAGCTTTTTCTTTTAAATGCGAGTATCAGAAAGAACGAAATTACACCTAAAACTAATGCAGCTAATCCCAACAGTACGAAAATTCTCCATGGTCCGTATTTAACTCTCACTTCAAGTGGAATTCTTGTTACAATTTTTTTGTCCTTTAGAATAGGCTGAAAAATTTCAGGAACAGAGTTGAGCGCAAATAGGGTGCTAAAGCTTTTCATGTATTCCTGATCAAGTAATATATCGACTTGTGAAACTTCAAGTAAAAGATCACCGCCTACTGTAAAATCTTCTTTGAAAATTGTATTGAATGAAAAGCTTGGAGTGATCTCAGGCAGGTTGAATAAAAGCGTGAACCCCTTTACTTCTCCTTCCGGTGATACATTGCTTACGGATGAAGGAGTTATGTTAAGCGTCCCCATAGATTTTACTGAGTAATCTGATGACTTAAAATCAGAAAGCCTTACAGAAAGTTTCGCGCTTTTTATAAGATACGGATAAAGATTAGAGCGAAGTGAAAGATCACTGAATGTTTCCTGGACTTTTTCTCCTTCATCAAATCCATAACCGGTTATTTTCTTCCCGTCATAATATAATTTAAGCGGAGCTATCTTGCTCTGAGTTACTTTCGGAATAAGAACTATTGTTCCGATATCAAGCGGCTTTAAAGTTATCGCTTTTTGCTTAATTCCGACTCCCCGCAGTATTCCATCATATTTTTCTAGGTCTTCCTGTGAAAGTTCTTCTTTCGAATAAACTATTCCGTATAAAATATATCCTTCAGATGTAAATCCGTCTTCATAAACATGATCGGGAATAGGGAACATTAATATTTTTTTAATGCCGGAATCATTTCTAAGACGCAGATAAAAATCAAGTGTGTTCTTGTACGAAGCATCTCCTGAGCCTGAGTTATCATTTATATTGTCTGTCAGCAGCCAGATAATTCCTGTCTTTTGCTTTATCGCTTTAATGCCGTTATCAATAGCTTCAATTAGATCGGTGCTTCCAAAATCCTGGTCATTGCCTTTTGTAAGCGTGAACTTGCTGATGACATCTGTTAGGTTAAGATCTTTACCTGAACCTGAAAATAAAATTTTCGGTGATTCTATTTTTCTCTGCAGATCATTTTTTGTGAAAAGCATAATGCTTGCATCATCATTCTGCGACACAGAATTTTTAATCAGTGCTCTGGAAAACAGCTTGAAAGCACTGTTCTCCTGCCTGTAAAAGCCTGACATACTTCCTGAATTATCAAAAAGAAATACAACATCCTTTTGAGATTGAGCAAAGGACTGAAGCGTAAAAGTTGCTGCTAAAAAAACTAAAAAACAAAAAATTCTTTTTTGCATTAGGGCTTTTTTAAATATGAATATTTAGATTGTCAGAAGAGTAGCATTCAAGTGTACCTTTAGAAGTAATTATATAAATATTATCAAACGAAATAACAGCATTTTTTATTTCCCCTGTTTCGTGACTGCCTGTTCCCGCAATATATCCTTCGGCTTCAGTGAATCTTTTCAGATTATAAAATATAATTTTGTTTCCTTTTGAAGCAGCAAGAAGGCTGTTTGAAAGGCACTCCATTTTTATTTCTGAATCTTCTTCGAATGAAAAGAACTCTGAGCCCGAAGATTTAAAAGCTTTCCAGCCGGTAAGCATGCCGACAAAAATATTGTCATCAGCCCCTATAAAAGATGTGATATGCTCTGCTCTTATACCGGTAAACTTCCACACAGAATTTTTTTCACTCAGGTCAAAATAAAATATTTCATTTAATTCGTTTAACGCATACAGTCTGTAGTTCAGATTTATAACAGGAGAGGAAAAATTCGGCTTTAAAAATATCTCGGTTTCTTCAGTGGTTGAAGTTGAGCTATACTTTACAAGCTTGTTATCATAAAAAAAGAAAAATTGATCTCCTGCCATGCACATAGAATCCGAAAGCTCCTTTTCAACTTTAAATTCATATTCGCAATATGAGTAATCGGAGATATTAAGTGAATTAATAGAAGCATTTCCGGTAGAGGGTGAATATGTAAGAAAAAATATTTCATCCCCTTTTGCGGTCAGGTTGCTCCAGATAAATGAGTCTGCTGAAGAAGTATAAATTTCATTCGATGTAAAGTTATCCGTTGACTCTCCTGAAGTTTTGATCTCGTAAATGGACTTTACTGAATTAATGTAAAAAGTGTTTCTGATAACCGTTCCTGTCTTTTCAAATACCGAATTAGCCGGGGAGATCTTACTTTTAATTGAACCGGTAAATCTGTCAATGAAATAAATGTTTCCGTGTCTTGATGCCGCAGCTATATATTTATTATTCTCAAGCATGCAGTTCAGGAATTCATCTTTTAAAAGTGTTATGAATTTCTTTCTGAATGAAACTCCAATGCCCTCCGGATATTCCATGTCAGAATTATATTTTCCTGTTAGTGCCGGATTGCCTCTGTAGTATGAGTTTAACTGTGATTCAATGATATCTTCATTTGTTATAGCATGCTTTTCAGGCTCTTTAATTTCATTTATGAAATTTCTTACAGCCCCTTTTTCAGCATTAACATTTATATCAAGTGAATCGGAATTCTCAGGTTCAATATTCAGATCTATAACATTTTTCTGAGGCTTGTCTTCATCAAACGATATATCAATTATGTCGTTGTTCTTACTCATTTATTTTGAAATCTCTTTCCACTTCCCATTATCTTTTTTTAAATATGCATGCGCAGCTCTTGTCAGTCTGTCGTTGATAGCAAAGCCGATGCCTTCGTTTTTTACTTTTGCAGCTATAATGTGATCACAGTCAGATTCATCCAGTTTACGCAATTCAGAGAATAAGTTCAGCGCAGCATCATTTAAACTGACATATTTTAAAAAAGAAAGATAACCTGGTTTCGAATTATTATCTGCATCTATTAGAAAATTTATTTTTGAAATCTCTTTCTCAACATCCTGTTCAGATATTTCATCTGTTACTAAATAAAGTTTTTTTGAAGGAGCGTAATGATTTTTCATCATGCCCGGAGCTAAAGGATCTGAATTTTGTTTATCTGCATAATCTATTTTTTCTCCCAAAGTTTCTGATATCTGTTCTTTCGTTATCGAACCCGGCCTTACAATTACCGGCTTTGGATCGAGAAAGCTTATTATAGTTGATTCTATACCTATTGTGCTCTTGTCTCCATCAAGAATATATCTGATCTTTCCTTCAAGTTCTTTAAGAACATCTTCAGCAGTTACAGGTGAAATTCTTCCTGACCTGTTTGCAGATGGTGCGCAAATCGGCAGCCCGGTTATTTTCAAGAGTTCACGGAATAAGGAATGAGAGGGAATTCGTAAAGCAATGCTGTCCAAGCCTGAAGTTACAATATCAGGAATAGTTCTGCTGCCCCCCCTTTTTTTTTTCAGAAGATATGTTAATGGACCGGGTGAGAATTTTGTCATAAGCTTGTAAGCTTTTTCAGGTATAAATTCTGCATAATCCTTAGCTTCGTTCTCTGACAATATATGAACGATCAGTGGATTAAAATGCGGCCGATCCTTTGTTTCATAGATCTTTAGAACTGCCTTTTCATCCAGAGCATCAGCACCTAAACCGTATACGGTTTCTGTCGGAAGTGCAACAACTTTTCCGATAGAGATATCAATTGCAGCCAGTCTTACATCAGTAATTATTTTAGTCTGCATATCCTGAAGTTAATATATCCTTACGGAAAACTGCATGCTCCAGGTTTTCGATCCTTTTTTTCAATGAAGCATTTCTGGTCATTAGCTTAAAAATTACTCCTGTCAGTAAAAGAAATATTCCGATAAAATAAAATATCATTATAAAAATTATTCTGAAGACTGAGCTTATAGTATCATATACGGAAGTTCTTACAATATGATTTTCTGTCCTCCGGTAATTCGATTCATCGGGCTTATCAGATGAAAAAAAAGTTTTCAGCTTTTCAATTTTTAGTTCCAGCTGCTTTACAAGATAAAGTGAGTTATCAATTTTTGCATCAATAGAATCAATTGATGAACGCTTTACAATATATTTTTCAGTGGCATTATTAAAGCCCGTCAAAAATAAATTTACCAAGGCTACCGCTGAAAAGCGCAAAAAAAATAAATAATGCTCCGGAATATAATAAAATTTTAGAAGTATTTTTCACGAGCTGTATCTTTCGTAAAAATACCTTAAGAAGTGTAAATAATATATGTATTATTAAAGATTAGAACTTTAGACAGTTGTGCTAAGGTAAGATAAAACTAAGTTGAAGAACTACGATTTTAAAAGGGCAAGCTATGTTATTTCTGATTCAAAACTAACATAGCTGCCTGATATTTGAGGGGAAAGTACAACACACAGGGTCTGTAAAAATCTCATAATTTCTTTTGGATAGCAATAAAAAACCATTTTTCCAGCTCATATTTCAAATATTGCTCTTATCATTTTTGTTCCCTCGTTAACAACTTCATATAATATAACCGAACTGAAAATTATTACTACGCCTTTAATAAGATAGTTTCCGATCTTGTCGCTCATTGTTTTTTAAATTTAGTTTGATTTGTTACCAATACAGATAACACAATTCGTGCCAAAGGCAGATCGCGGAATTTATCTCTGTCTGAATTTTTCATTTTTGTCATTTTAGTTTATAAATGAATTCAGTCTTAACTTATAGAGAATTTATCAAGATTGCAAACTAAAGATGATATTAATTATATGGTTTCGAAAAGATGTAAATATGCAGAAAAATTTACCGTATAGAGGTAAATGCGAATTGATTTAATTTAATAATAAGGTTTTGACAGAGATAAATTCAGACATTCTATACATAAAAAGGTCTTATTTAAAGTGGGTTGAATGATGAGATATTATTATTTCGAAGGAAAAATGAAAGATAAAAGATTATTTATAATCTTTTATCTTTAGCCAGGAGCCTGCATTATTCATGAAGAGAGCTTTGTGACCGCCGGGAATATATTTCATTGTAGCAATGAAATGCTTTAAAATAAATTCGCCATCTTCTCCCCGGTCACTCTCAGGATTATTGAATGAATTGAGATAGTTTGCAGCAGCACTTCTGTCATCAAAATAATTTATAACAAGGAAAGGGCGTGAATGGATCTTTAACAAGCCGTCATTTATAAGTATCAGAGTATTTGGATCTCTGGATCCCATATAATAATTATAAGCTTTTCCATGTAGATTAGTGTGCAGCAGTTCCAGGTTCTTAAATCTGGCAGCGGGGTTCGAAATTTCGGTTTGATAATACATAGTATCCTATTTCATTGTAAAATTAAATTCACCTGCTAAAAGTTTCTTTTTTTGTATTTTTTTTTAATTTACTTTTAGAGAAAAATTTTAGAATAATATGATATTGAAATATTATATATTTATATTTAAATTATTTTTAACCTAATTCTTCTTATGAGCGTAGTTGATAAAGTATTCTTTTGGAGCAGCTTTCCATTCAAAAAAACTCAGCCTGTAATCGATAACATTGAAAGGATAATAGACTACTTTGATGAAAAGGATTATTTGATATCATTGAAATGGCTGGCTTATGCTCTGGCAACTGTAAAGCACGAAACTAACGAAACTTATGCGCCTGTTGTCGAAGGATATTGGATCAAGACCGGAAGGGTTAATGCTTTAAAAAAATATTATCAGGGAAAGTCTGCTTTTAAAACAATTTTTCCTGCTGGCAATAAGACGTATGAAGGAAGGGGACTGGTACAGCTTACTCATAATTTTAATTATCAGAATATGGGAGAAGTTATTGATAAAGATCTTATCGGACATCCTGAACTTGCTCTTGATCCGGATATTTCAGTAAAGATAATGTTCGAAGGAATGTATAAAGGAATATTTACAGGGATGAAGTTTTCTACTTTTCTCAATGAAAAAAAAATGGATTGGGAAGGCGCAAGAAAAATTATAAACGGAACTGATAAAAAAGTTTTGATAGCAGGATATGCACAGAAGTTTTATGATGCCCTTGAATATGCGCCCGAGCAGGACGATACCATTGAAGTCCCTGTAGAAGAAAAACCAACTCCGGAATCTTTACCCGGATAAAATAAGCGAAATAAAAAACCTGACAGGTTCTTTTTCCTGTCAGGTTGCCTTAAACACATTCATTGCTGTTAATTTTGACTTGCACGAACAGTCAATCCAATAGATCTATTTTAAATTATTCTTCATATATAGCCCACATCATCTTGTCACAATCAAAGCTTAGTATATATTCCGAGTCTTTATCGGTCTTACAGTTGAAAAGGCAAAACCCTTTCAGTGATGTGAATTTATTGCTGACATTCTCCGTGTTTATAACATTCACTTCCCCCAGCTTGGGCGTAACAAAAGTAATTACATCAACACCTTCAGTATGAAAATTAGCTATTACATTTTTTATGAGCATAGTAATGATACAGTTAACTTTTTACTGCAAATGTTTGAGTGAGGTAAAAGATATGAATAATTTTTAAAATATACTATCAAATTTGATTTTAACATTTATTTTGAAGCAGATAATTAATATTTTATAGTTCTGAAATAAGATTTTCTACCTGATCTTATTGTTTTTCAGCCCAGGTGGCGGAACTGGTAGACGCGCAGGACTTAAAATCCTGTTGCCTTAAGAGGCAGTATCGGTTCGATTCCGATCCTGGGCACTGATAAACCCTTCTAAATGTATATTAAGTACATAATAGAAGGGTTTTTTGTTTTAGAGACTTAGAGTGGTCTCTTTGCTAATACTGAGGTAAGCATAGCTTTTGTTTACCATTTGTTTACCATTTTGTTTACCACTTTTAAGATATACCTGCTTTCCTTCCGAAAGGAAAATCATGTCAACAGAAAAGCTATACCTTCACAAAAGAGCTGAAGGCGGAAATTACTATCTTTTGATAGTCGACAATATTAACGGAAATCGAGTTACAAAAAAGATTTCAACTAAAACGAAAAACAAAAATCAGGCTTTAAGTTTTCTTCGAAACTATAAGAAGAAAAAGGAAGTAGCTGTTCTTAATCCCCACCTGAAATTATCCGATATCCAAAATCCTGTTCCGGAGTATGTAAAATCTAATTTGAGTAAAGCCCGCCTTCTTGCAGATGTTATATAAAATATTTTGAAAGTTAAGAATGATCTTAAAAGTTCAGATGAAGATACTTCGCTTCGCGAACAAATGGAAGCTTTCAAGCAGATTCAGATATAGACTGTAATGAGTTGTAATTTTTATTAGTGACGACTAAATTTTAATAGGTTTATTTTAATTTAAAAGACTAATGACCAGATCCAGAAAATATTTTTTAGTAATATTTATAGTCTTCATTTGTGCATCAGTTTTTGCGTTAAAAAATAAGATCAGCTTTCTAAATTCTACTGGCACTTCCAAAACTGAGAAGGAAATGGAAGAAAATGAAAAATCAGGTCAATCAGCATCTTATGAATCTATGCATTTTATTAATGACATGAGGGCATATCCAGATGCTGATATTCCGCAGGACAAATTTTATGCAGCATATCAGTATTCAAAAGACAGAATGCAGCAGCTATCACCTACATCAGAAAGAGATCCCGCTCCATGGAGATCATTAGGACCAAATAATATCGGAGGTCGCTGTCTGTCTATGGTTGTTAATCCGATTGATACAAGCATGCTCTATGTTGGCTCTGCATCTGGCGGACTTTGGAGATCTACAACAGGAGGTCTTGGAGCCAATGCATGGAATTATATAGAAACCGGATATCCGATTCAAGCTGTTGGAACTGTAGCTATCGACCCTTCCAATCCTAATAATCTATATATAGGTACAGGTGAAAATTATGGATACCAGTCATCCCTTTACGGACTTGATAATAGATTGACGAGGGGAATGTATGGTATCGGAATTTTAAAGAGCACAAACGCAGGAGCTACCTGGGTTAAATCTCTCGACTGGACTTATCAGAGCCAGACAGGAGTATGGAAAGTTCTTATAAATCCGAAAAAAACTTCAGTACTTTATGCAGGAACAAGCGAAGGTATTTATAAATCTTCAAATGCCGGAGCTAACTGGAATCTTGTCCTGAATTTCAAAATGGTTGTTGATATGGAGATCGATGCAGTCGATACAAATATTGTATATGCTTCAATAGGTGACCTTACAAATATTTCACCTCTTCCGAATGTAGGAATTTATAAGACAACTGATTCAGGTCTTAACTGGATAAAGCTGACCGGCGGACTTCCTGCATCATGGACAGGAAAAACTACGATCGAGCTTTATAAAAACAATCCTAAAATAATTTACGCCAGCGTTTCAAACGATCTTTCATACATCGGAATGTACAAAAGTACTAATGCAGGAGTTAACTGGACAGTAGGCAGCACTTCTGTTCCTATTGGAATTCAGGGATGGTATAACAATGGATTATTTGTGAAAACAAATGATTCATCTCAGGTACTTGCAGGAACAGTTAATGTTGAAAGATCAATCAACAGTGGTACTTCGTTTTCTACTATGACCAGCTGGTCTGCAGGGAATACCGGCGTTATAAATCCCGGCGACCCTGAAGGACCTTCGAATTTTGTTCATTCTGATGTGCATTACTTTGCTTCAAATCCTCTCGATCCTAATAAAATTTATGCTCTTGCAGATGGCGGCATGTATCGTTCCAATGATTTTGGCGGAACATTTTTTTCATGCAACGGAGGATTGGTCACTTCACAATTCTATAATTCATTTGCAAACTCATTTCAGGATTCAAATTTTGCTTTAGGCGGCTTGCAGGATAATAGAAGCGCGCTTTATCAGGGAAATTCTAACAATGCATTCTATAAAGTTTTTATGGGTGACGGTTTCTGGTGTGGAGTAAATTCCTTAAATGATAATATTTGTTATACAGAAAATTACTATGGAGCATTTTACCGTTCAGATGACAGGGGACAAAACTGGAGTCAATCCGGAATGCCCGGCAGCGGAAGTTCATCAGCCTTTTGCTTTTCGGCGCCTTTCGTAGTCTGCCGATCGAACTCAAGCTTCATTTATGGCGGAGGTACAGGAGCTTTTAAGTCAACTGACGGTGGACTCAACTGGACAGGTCCTTTTGGTGCTGCCACGTTTAATAACAATAAAGTTCTTTCGATGGCAGTTTCAAATAAAAGTACTGATACTTTATACTGCGGTACAATTCCGGGAGCATCTGCCGGTGGAATTTACAGATCATTTAATGCAGGACTTAACTGGACAAATGTTACTGGTGGACTACCTCAGAAATATCCTATAGATATGAATGTAAATCCAAACAATGTAAACGAAGTCTTTGTAACTTACGGCGGATTTGGAAACGGTCATGTTTTTAGATCGACAAATGCAGGTACGAACTGGACTGATATATCTGTTGGATTGCCTGATGTACCTACAGAATCCGTTGTATGTGATCCGTTGTATCCAACAAATATTTATATCGGAAATGATATCGGAGTTTATGTAAGCACAAATTCAGGAAGTACATGGAATTTATTTTCAACAGGGATGCATA
>JBBRMY010000003.1:0-60008 GCA_038230595.1 Ignavibacteria bacterium | reverse complement strand
AAGAATTAGTCTTCCGTTCTGATTTTTTATATGCTCTTCAATATATTTTACTAATCCCGAGCCAACACCTTTTGATTGTATCTTTGGATTTACTGCTATCCAGTATAAGTCATAAGTTCCTTCAGTCAATGGTCTTGGACCTATGCATATATAACCATTAACACTTTCTTTATCGCTTTCGTTAGCATCAGTAAAAATTTCATAATCTTTTTGATCCTTATTGTCCAGATAAGCATCAATGAGCTCAATTGCTATTGTTATCTCATCCTCATTAAAATTATTTGTATCGATGAGTATCTGATGTATCTTGTCCCGGTCGTCTTTTATTAAAGGACGTATCATAATTTTAAAGAACTATTATTTTGCTGCCGGTTCAAGAACATTCCATCTTTTGGATGCATAGCTAATAATATTCTGAATCAGCTCTTCATAGCTCCAGCCATAAGCCTTTGCGCTTCTGGTAAAGCCTGTATCTTCATCAACATCTGAAGCAATATCAGGATTAGGATTAAGCTCCAGCACATAAGGAATTCCATCCTTCACTCTGAAATCTACTCTTGCATAATCAGAAGCGCCTATAATCTTATAAACTCTTTTTGCAGTATCCTGAATTCTTTTCTCAAGCTCAGGTGAAAGATTCTGTGCAGGGCAAACTGCTTTTGACCCTGCAAACTCAACAGTCTTATACATCCACTTGCTGTTATAGCTAACTATCTTCGGATAATCTGAAGGTAATGTACTGAAATCTATTTCTGAAATAGGAAATACTATAAGATCATTCTCATCATTTGTTTCAGGATCAACATTTCCGACAACACTTACATTGATCTCGCGTCCGTCAATATATTGTTCGATCAATGCAGGCTGCTTGTATTCATCAAGAATATGCTCTATCCTCATTTTCAGCTCTTCATCATTATATACTACTGACTTATTTTCTATTCCAATGCTTGCATCTTCTCTCGAAGGCTTCACTATCAGCGGAAATTTTCCTGCAAGCTTTGAATATCCATTCTCTCTGAACTTTGAAGAATTGTTACAGAGATAATGAGCAGATGTAGGAATATCGTAATAGTTAAGAATTTCTTTTACTCTTGCCTTATTCAGCGCTAATCCAAGTGTCAGAGCTGTATTCCCTGTATATGGGATCTTCATTAGCTCGAATAAAGCAGCAACGTTCATTTCCTGTGTCGGATCTCCGTCAAGTGATTCGCACAAGTTGAATATCATATCAGGTCTATTCTCTTTAAGCTCATCTATCAGCTTGTATACATCAAGCGCAACAGGTACGATCTTGGTTTCAAAATTATGTTTATTGCCGTCAGCTTTTAAAGCTCTTTCAACTGAACGCACTTCGTCAAGAACTCCGTACTCACTCATATCAATAGCTTCTTCGACTTGCTCTATGTCGGTTACTCCGTCGTCATAGATCTTGCCTGTAGCATATTGCAGCGGATCGTTATATATAATGCTTATCTTCATCTATTTTTGGACTCTGTTTATCGCTGCATTCAGCACATTATTTATCAAGGTATTGTAATCCATTCCTGCAGCTCTTCCCGCTTTCGGATAACATGAGTTATCTGCAGGGTCGGGTAAAATGCCCGGTAAAGGATTTACCTCTATAACATTCGGGACTCCATCACGGTCTAATCTTACATCCATTCTTGCCCAGTCTCTTAATCTTAAAGCTTTAAAAGCTGTAAGACAGGTTTCTTCAATTTTTTTATAAAGTTCAGGTGAAACTTCTGCCGGACATTTAAAAATATCAAGCTGGCTTTCTCGTGTATCAAAGAACCACTTTACTTCATAAGAATAAATTTTATTGAATCCTTCAGGAACTGAATCGAGATTAATTTCTACTATTGGCAGTACTCTGAGTTCTTCTCCATTACCCATTAGAGCTACAGTGAATTCTTTTCCGGTCAGATAATCTTCAACCAAAGAGGGCTGATCATAACATTCCTTTATTCTTCTGATCTCTTTCTTTAGTTCTGCGTCATTATTTGCAACGCATGAATTATAAATTCCTTTTGATGAGCCTTCATGCAGAGGTTTGACAAATTGAGGATACTTTAAGTTTAAATTAATCTTCTCAGGATCATCAGTAATAAAAAATTGAGCTGTTGGTATTTTGTGATATGAAAGGATCTCCTTGCATCGTGATTTATCATGGCAAATACCTATGGAAATTGAATCACTTCCTGTAAAAGGAATATCGAGCATTTCAAGAATTGAAGGGATCTGAGACTCTCTGGAAACACCGCCGGCACCTTCTGCAACATTAAATACGAAGTCAGGTCTTATTGCTCTTAGCTTATCGTATGCATCTGTATCTGCTTCGATTAGAGAAACTGTGTGGCCGCCTGATTCAATAGCAGCTTTTAATCCGTCAATTGTTTCTTCACTATCCCACTCTGAATATGTATCATCAAGCCTTTCTGGATAGTTCTTTACAAGGTCATCATTAATATATTTTCTCTTCTCGGCATTAAGCTCATCCTGACGTTCATCGAGAACTTCATTCTGATCTTCTTTCTTAATGTTATATGTTAATGCAATTCTCATTTATACAAAATATTTTTTACAAATTATTTTTTTTATTTCTTAATTTGCTCTATGCAAATATAATGTTTTAAATGTTATTGTCAAGAAGTTAGTAAAAAGCAAAAATTGATTTTTATTTTTATTTTTTACCTATGAGAAATGAGGAGTATTTTAAAAAAAAGAATTATAGAAAAGGATTTTAGTAAAATTTTTGTGACAGAGTCATTCAAAAATATTTTTTACTCAGAAAATATATTTTTATGAAAAAATAAATTTAAGAATGTGTGATCCGGAGTTGAGAAAAAGAATTAAAAATATTTCAGAAAGACTTATTACGGCAGCTGTTTTACTTCAGCGATAGGGCTTATAAGATAATTTCTTTTAGAAGATACTTCTGTGCATTTAAATCTTTTCCTCTGAAGCTTTCCTTTTACAAAAACTCTTCCGTCCCTCAAAGAGAACAATGCATTTTCCATTATCTCTTCAAGCAGAAAGAAATCTCCGTAGTTTGTATTGTATTTCTTGAGCTCTCTCATAAGATTTACATCTATGCAGCTTGATGCCGCCGGATTTTGAATATATTTTTTAAGCATTGAAAGAAGTTCCGGAGGAAATATATCAGGGTTTAAAAAAGGCAGTAGTAAAGTTTTAAATTCGGCTTTCCATTCGGCCCCATGGGGCTGCACATTATTTTTATATTTTTCCCAGCAGTCCATATGGGCAACTTCGTGAACAAACGTTATTAAGAAAGCATACTGGTTCAGATCATGATTTACGGTAATAATGTGTCCTGAACTTTTACCGGGATGGGTATAATCACCCGTTTTTGATCTGCGGGATTTTGTAATTTTCAGCAGGAAGCTGTATTTTTTAAAAAGCTCGGAAGCCGGCAAAACTGAATTTTCCGGAATATACTTTCCAAGTACTCTGATCACATCCTGTAGTTTTTGCAATTTTATTTATTTATTTATTTCAGAGCAGAGTCTTTTCCTATTACTCTCCTTAATGTTCCTATCTGTCCATCGTGATATGCTTCGTGAAAGATCAGCCGTGCTACAATTTTCAGATTTTCATCATCAAGATCTTTTTCACCAAGTATTTTGATCATTTTATCGTGTGTTGAGTTATAAACATCCATTATCTCGCTTAGATGAATTGCGTTGTCGGAATTAACATTAGATGTTCCCCTGTCGTATAGTGCGTCCCATCTTTTAATATCTTTGATCTCATCAGGAAGACCCAGCGAATTAAATATAGCTTCAGAGTTTGCTACCAGATGACCCATTATCCAGTTCATAGAATTCCCGCCTTCTGTTGACTTGCAGCTTTCTTCATTGCTGATACCTTCCAGGTTCATGGCAATAGATCTTTTTATAAGGTCAAGTTGTGTAACTAATGCAAAATTTTTCATTTATAAGGTTAGTTTATTAAATATAATAAAATATTATGTTAGTTTTGAGAAAGTAATTTTGATATACAAAAATAAATTTATTTTATGTCCGTGCAGATTAATGTTTTATCCTTTTTGCTTTCAAAGTTTAACTGTAAGTTTCTTTAATGGAACATGTTATTTTTCTTCACGGAGCTTTAGGATCTTCGGAACAGGTTCAGCCTTTTATCATGCAGTTTAAGGAAAAGTATCCTGAATCTTCCTGTCATACATTTGATTTTTATGGTCATGGAAAAAACGCAGAAGTAAATAATAATGAAAATGAATTCTCCATCCAACAGTTTTCAAATGACCTTTTGAATTTTATTAATTTAATTAAAGATAAAAGTGTCATAAACGTTTTCGGATATTCAATGGGAGGATATGCTGCCCTTGTTCTGGCTAAAGACTATCCCGGCGTAATTGAGAAGATTTTTACATTAGGAACAAAATTTGCCTGGAATAAGGAAACAGCAGAAAAAGAATCTGCAATGCTTGACCCTGATAAAATACAGGAAAAGCTGCCGGTGTTTGCTGAAGCTCTGAAAGCAAGACATGGTATCTCAAGCTGGAAAACAGTTTTAAAAAACACTGGTCTCATGATGCTTTCGTTGGGAGAAAATTCGCTTCTAAAACCGGATGACCTTAAAGAAATAAATTGTAAAGTAAGAATTTCAGTCGGAGATAAGGATAACATGGTTTCGATCGAAGAATCAAAAGAAGCTGCCGGCGATCTGAAATACGGAAGCTTTCAGGTTTTGAAAAATACTTTTCATCCTATAGAAAAAGGCTGATATCGGTTATCTTTGCAGTGAAATTAGAAATTTTTTTAAAAGTTAAAGTATATAATGCAAAAATATATTAAATTAAGTAAATTTGGTCTTTCAATCATTGTCCTTGAAAGTTTTTATTAATTCAAAATATTCGACTTTGCGGAATCATTTTCAGGGTAGCAAAATATTTATTTGTAAAGTAAAAAAAGAGCTGAAATTTAAATATCAGCTCTTTTTTAAAAAACAAAAATTAAATAAATTTTACTTTACCAGCATCATTCTTTTCGTTTCAATAAAGTCATTTGATTCTATTCTATAATAATAAACTCCCGTAGCTAAATTACTTCCATTGAATTCAACAGTGTAATCTCCGGCAGTTTTAAATTCATTAACAAGTTCATTTATTAATTGTCCCAATACATTATATACTTTTAAGCTTACTAAACCATTCTTGTTGATCTGGTAGCTAATTTTAGTAGTCGGGTTGAACGGATTGGGAAAATTAACGTTCAATTTGTTTGTAAAATATGTGTTGTAATTATTTACTGACGATCTCTTTATATTTGTTGTTGGAGTATGAGATGCTTTCAAGTTGGCCCCAGCAGCAGAATATTGTCCATTCGTTTCCACTATATAATCTCTGACAACTCCTGAATTTCCTTTTATATCTGTGAATGACATTGAAATAATTCCGGTGTTATCTAATGCTGCATAATAGTTATCAACATTTTGCAGATCAGCTAAAAGATCATTATTTGATGTATTAATAGCTTCTTCAAGAGGAAGTTCAGTTACATCAAAACCGCTATAAAAAACATCAACAACACAAGCATAATAAAGTTGATAGTTACGTTCCCATTTTATATTTGCCGATTCAACAGAAGTGTTTTGACCAAATGGAATAATAACGTCAGATGGGTTTTCTCTTCTGGCAAATGGAGATGATATACTTGTAGCGTTAGTATTGATATTAATAGTTCCTGCTTCAGATTTAACTACATTAATAGAAGGTATTTCAATTTGCGGATTGTTTCCTATTCTAAAAATTAAAGCGGTACTATCATTTGATCCTCTTCCCTTAACTCCCTTGATGTTTAGTGTATTAAATTTAGATCGGGTTGTTTGAATTTTTCTTAACATCTCTCCCATATCATAACCCGTAAAAATCGAATCATTTAGAATGCCAGAAACTGTATCATTTCTTCTGCCATTATAAGGGTGATCATACTGAACCAAATTTGTAATATCTTCGATATGGTTTTTATCTGCTTTCTTAGGATCATTCACATCAGAATCGTAATACATAATAATATCATTATGTTCTGTAACACCTATTTTAGTTCCCGCCGGATGATCTATTGCTAATAATTTTATAGAATTTATTGAACTGATGTCGTTTGTCGATTCAAATAAATTCAAATTAATTTTCCCGTCAAATACTCCAGGATGAATATTTAATAAATAACGATCTGTAATATCTTGGCCTACATTTTCTGTGAATTCAGACTTATGAAGTAAATTATTATCAGCCATAAATTGCCCGGAATCATTTTGCACGAATACAAATGGACATCCTGCGACATAAGGTCGAATCTGATTAATTGGAACCACATATTCTAATCCTGACAATGGTGGATAAATAAAGCTTGTAGAAAAACCTAGATTTGTAGCAGTTACTTTTACATGAAAATATAAATTTAAAGGTAAAGATTCAGTTGTCCTTAAACCGCACGCATCCCTGCAGTACATTGTATTATAATTTACATTTTGTATTGTTAAATTACTTCCATTTGGTGAAATATTTAACTGGGGTGTAGCAGAACAATTTTGATTTTTACAGTAAAATTCAGTCCATTCATAATGCCAATTTGCATTTGGTGGATTACTAAAAAACTGAATGGTTTCACCTGTATATAAATTTAAGTCTGGTGATGAACACGTTACACTATTAATTACTGGTACTGCCAGAGGATCAGGAGGTATAATTCCAACTTCAACTGCAAACCAATACATTAAACCTGCAGTTGCTCTTATGGCATGGTTCATACAATAACCTGCCTGAATCGAAGGATCTTGGGAATTAAGAGGAGGATTTCCTAAAGTTTGATAATAATTACTTAACATTGTGTTTGAACCCCCAGGCAATGAATTATTTCCTAAATGTTGCTGAGGTATTCTATTACATAAATGGTCTGATGGAAAATGATCTGCAAGTTGATTGGAAGTGTACATCAAATATCTAATTGGATCATTACTTTCAAAGGGGTTAATAAAACCTCCACGGTTCAATGCAGTTTGCCATGTGTATTGATGATAATTATTGGGATCTGACATATAACCTTCATAACAGTCCCCATCCGCATGTATATCATTATGAGCATGTGCCGATACATTCATATCTTCTAATAAATGACACATTCTACCTAGGATTTCCCATACAATGTGATTAAATCTTACATCTGTTAATGTAACGTCATATTGTGTATTTCCCCCCTGCCCAGATTGAATATCTGTCCATGATTCATACCATAAAGTTTTTGTTTTAAAAAAATCAATTAATCCTCTCTCATGATAACTATATCTATAGACAATATTTCCATTTGTGTATTCAATAAATCTACGTTCTCCATTGCTAAAACTATGCCAATCTCCATCAATGTATTTTTTTATTTTTGTATAAGCATTTGGATAATTAAACCATTGCAAACCACCAATTTCAAGATGAGATAAACTTTCATCGCCATTAGTTCTATCATCCGCATTCCAAAAATGCGTATTTGATACAAATGTATTTAAGAGGCCACTAATATTATAAATCACATCGGAAACATCCTCTTGATATGCACCAGTAGTCATGAAACCATTAATAAATGAGAATTGTCCACCAGTAGATTGTTCAGTCCCAAGATGATTTTGCATTAATGTAAAATTATAGTTTGGATAAGTATGCTTAAGTAATTCGAAAGCCTGCATTGTTATCCACATATGTGTGCTTTGTGCATATCTACTATGTGTTGTATCATTATTGTGTTGCGAATAAGATACTGACGGTAAGGAAAAACAAATTACAAATAGAAAAATACAAAGAGGATTACATTTCATTTTGATGGGTTTGATTAATGGAAACAACTTAAAAATTTAAAATCTATATCCTAAATTTAATATCATAAATGGAACTAATGGAATATAAAAATAAGATGTTTCTGCAACAAAAGGTTGAATTAATGCAATTCCTAATGTAATAGATTTGGTTAAGGTGGCATCTCCACGAAAGGATGCAATTGGCCGGAAAAATTGCTGTGTATTATTTAATTTTTGTACACCTCCTCCAATATAAAAATCAAAACGATTTGTCTCTATGTAAGTGTGATAATATAAAATAGCATTAAATGAATATATTCCTGTAGAATAATAATTAAAGCTGGCTTCAATACTATTTTTCTCAAAAATGTTATAAATATATCCTGTATAGAAAACTCCGATTCTCTCTTGAGTAGGAAGCAATCCATATCCTATAAACAATTTGTTTTTTTTTAATGTGGAATAAATTTTAAAAATTGAATTATCAATATTTTTGAATGATGAATCTGTATAAGTTTTTTCTGTTAAGAAACCGCCCTTTTGTTCCTGAGAAAAAACATTTTTTGAATTAATAATAAATAAAACAAGTATAAAAGACTTTAAAAGTAATGTCAATTCGATCGATTATTTAATAAAGATCATTTTTTTTACATCAGAAAATTGCTCAGATTCCAGTTTGTAATAATAAATTCCAGAGGCTAATGCTTTACCATCAAAAAGAATGCTGTAAGTTCCTGCCGGTTTCTGCTCATTTAAAAGTACAGATACTATTTTACCATTTTGATCAAATACTTTTAAAGAAATATTTCCTGCTGATTTTATTTTAAAAATAATTTTTGTCTGCGGATTAAAAGGGTTTGGAAAATTTTGATTTAATTCAAAATTATTAGGAATTTTTGAAGATATCAAATTTACGCCGACAACATTTGTATTACCGACAAGCATTTTCCCATCTCTTCTTGTTACATAAATAGTTTGTGGAAATACCCCCGTTCTTGAAGAGCATATATTTGTTAAGAAAGTTGATGAGCTTGTATATACGGAACTCCAATTAATACCGTTATCTGAAGTGTATTGAATTGACAGATCGTAAGCTGTCCAAAACTTGGATGATCCCTTAATCCCGCAAAAACCTTTCACATCATCTGTGGAGGGTGAATTACCATTTATCCAATTTATTCCATCCAATGTTTTTGCCAATTTAACCCCACCACTAAATTCGGACCCTGCAAAACCATTTCCACTTGTTGCATCATTGAAATAAATTCTGGAGGTTCCATTCATTAATGTTTGTGTGCTGTTCCAATTTAACCCCGAATTAGTACTTGAATAAATCTTACCTGTCTGTGTCCCAAACCAGATTTTATTTCCTTCATAAAATAAACATTTATCAAAACCTACTTCACTACCAACAGCCTGTAATCGTAAACCTGTTGAATCCCATGAATCACCTCCATTAGTTGTTTTTAATAATGTCCATCTTCCTCCTACAGGATCCCCATTTGCAAAACCAGTAGTTGAATTAACAAATGAAATCGCATTAATAAATCCTGGTTGCTGTAAATATGTTTGTAGCCAATTTATTCCCCCATTTGTTGTTTTGTATATTGAGCCATAAGTAGCACTTGCATTTGTAACTGAAATAAGAGCCATTAAAGAATCAATAGCCCAAATGCATATTATATCTTTGTCAGACGTTAAATTTCCGTTGGCAAGAATCCAATTTGTTCCTCCATTTGTTGTTCTTATTAATGTTGATATAGGACCGCCTGCCCACGCACAAAGATTAGAGGAAGAAGATACACTTTGCAGATTACCTGATGTAGGTGTGTTTTGGATTACAAACTGTGAATTAGCTTGTGTAGAAATAAAAATAAAAAATATTAAAATTTTAATTAAATATTTTTTCTGCATAAAGTTTTAAAAGATTAATTGTTATTATAAACTAGAAACCATAGAGTTTCTTTCATTGCTAAGATAAAGTCAAAATACGCTTAATGAAATGACCATATTTACATTATAAAAAATAAAAATTAAATTACAAACTAAATTATTAATAGAGAAAAATTTTAAGAATATTAAAACGTATGATATTTATTTGCCAAGAGTTAAATTAGTTATTTAACTTATAATTTCTATAAAGTTATAGAAACAATACTATAAAAGCAAGTATGCTTATTAAGATGGAATATTCCAACTTTATTGAAAAAATTAATTTAAACATGCTCGGAAATGGGCTAAATAAATTTTTTTAAAAGTTATATTTAATAATGCAAAAATATATTAAGATAAGCTCAGAGAAGATACCATCTTTAGGCTTCGGAACGTTCCGGCTTGGAGGAGCTGAATGCCTCGATGGTGTTGCAGATGCGCTTGAAACAGGATACCGCCACATTGATACTGCGCAGATGTATAAAAATGAAGAATTCGTTGGAGACGCAATAACCAATTCAGGAATTGACCGTGATGAAATTTTCCTCACTACAAAAGTTACACCTGACAATATGCCGGTAGAGAAATTTCTTCCTTCAGTTGAAGAAAGTCTTAAAAAATTAAAAACCGATCATGTGGATCTTCTTCTCATTCACTGGCCGGCAGATGATGAAATTAATAAAGCAGCTTTAGCTGAGCTTGCATCAGCTAAAGAAAAGGGATACACAAGATTGATAGGTGTAAGTAATTTTCCAGTAAGACTTTTAGAATATGCAAAGAAGCAGGAAGATATTTTTTGTAATCAGGTTGAGTACCATCCTTACTTAGGACAGGAAAAAATTCTGAAATTTCTCCGTGAAAATGATATGATGCTTACTGCATACAGCCCTTTAGGTATTGGTAAGATCCTTAAGGACGAAGTGAAAATTATAATTGCGGAAAAATACGGTCATTCGCCTGCTCAGATAGTTTTGCGGTGGCATATACAGCAGGAAAATGTTGCAGCAATTCCAAAAGCCTCTGACAAAAAGCACAGGCAGAGCAATTTTGAGATATTTGATTTTGAATTAAGTGAAGATGATATGAATAGTATTTTTGATCTTGATCAGAAAAACCGGCTGGTAAATCCCTCATGGGGACCTGAGTGGGATGATTAAGTCTTAAAATGGAATTTGTATTTTATTGAAACTCATCTTTATTGCGAATATATTAATTAAATCAGGAAAATTTATGAAAAAAGTATTGTACCTTTTGATAATCGTCAGCATCTTTTTTATTGGAAGAGTAAACTCCTTTGCGCAGGATGGAACCGATGAGAATGATGAAAATAATGCTGCCGCTACTGAGCTGATAAAGGAAGTTAACCGCCGGTCATCGCTAACTGATAATATTTTATCTACTGGAGATATAGATGTTCATGCTCCACGTGTTGATGAGTCAGGCTCAATCTCAATTAAAGTGAAAAAAAAGGATGATGTCTGGTTTAAGCTTGAGGGACCGATGGGAGTTGATGTTGCAGAAGGGCATTTTAACAGAACAAATTTTGTTTACTACAATGCTCTGGGAAGCTATAGTATTTCAGGTCCCACAACCCTTCTTAACATTGCAGCTGTCTCAAGAATGGCAATTTCATTCGACGAAATGGTAAATGCATTTTCAGGCACTGTAAGAATTATAAGATATACCGGGGATACAGCTTCTATTGATGAAAGCGGATCGCAAAAGATATTGTCCTTTATTACTCACACAAAAGGTGGAAGCAAGATCACCAGAAAGTATAAAATAGATAAATCAAATTACAGTGTAACGAATTATTCAATTTATAATGATAAAGGTGTAATGACTTTGGGTATCGATTTCACTAATATTATAACTTCCGGAGACTTCTGGCATGCAAGGCAGGTTGAGGTAAGAAATCCATTAAAGGGAGTGTATGTAAAAATTAAAGTGGAAACATACCAGACTAATCAAAATGGTCTGGGGTTTTCGGTTTTTGTTCCGAGTGATGCAAAAAAGAAAGTGTGGAAACATTGAAATTAAAGAGAAGATGTTACCTGCTTTTCGTTTTATTTATATCTGCCTGCTTTTATTCATGCGGAGATTCAATTCACGATACCCTTGAAAAAGAGCTCAAGGATGCTGATATGGTCAAAATATATTATTATGAGAACAGCTCCGGAAAAAGCGGTAAAGATAAAATTGCAACTATTCAGGATAAAATTGTTATTGGAGTTATAAAGTCATGCATTATGGATGAGACATTTGATAAGCCTCAATGTCCTTATACAGGCTCTATGGAATTCTTTAAGAAAAATATATCAGTTAACAATATGGAATTCAGCACTGATCCGGGATGTGAAAGAATTGTTTTCAGGCTTAAGGATAACATGTATTCAAAAAAGTTATCTCCTGAAGGAGTTAAGCTGATAAATGATATTTACAGCAGGGTTGATATGCAGAATAAGGCTGATCTGATAAAATAAAACTAAACATGTTTTTATAGGAGAATTAGAGATGAAGCAGATTGCTTGTTTATTGTTTTTCATTTTACTTATCTCAGGATTTAACGGATGCTCAAAAACTGAGAACAACACTTCCACTCCTACTCCTCCCTCTCCTCCTAAAGTAGTAAAAAGCGATTCGGTTCCGGACAAAAATACTGTGGCTGAAATAAAAAGTGACAGTTTAAAGGATAGTACTTCAGTATCTGTTATCAGCACTAATGAATCTTCTATCTACCTTGGTAAAAAAGTAATTGTTAAAGGAATTGTTGCTCAGATCTTCTCTAAAGATAGTGTTACATATCTGAACATCGATAAAAAATTCCCTGTCAATAAATTTTTTGCAGTTATATTCAGTGATAAGCTGTCACTTTTCCCGGATATAAAAAAATGTACCGGCAAGCAGGTGGAAATAGAAGGTGTTATCACAAAATATAAAGGAAAGAGTGAGATAATATTAAATGATCCTAAGATGATCAGATTAAGTGCCGGACAATGAAAGACAGCAAGCTAACAGAGCTGTTGAGATCATTCTCCAAGACGGAAACAAAAGAATTCCGAAAATATATTGATTCTCCTTTTTTCAATAACGATTCTACAATAAGATCTGCACTGCTCGAAATTCTCTGCTTTTATCCCGATTTCAGCACCGGAAATTTCACAAAAGAAAATATTTTTGAAAAGCTTTATCCCGGAAAGGATTATAACGATTCAAGAATAAGGAATATTATTTCAGATCTTCTAAAGCATGCAAGAAATTATGTTTCGCTTCAGAAGTTCATGGAAATAGAATATGAATGCGATAAAAAATTATTGCTCGATCATGATAAGCGAAAGCTTGATACACATTTTCAGCTTATACAGAAAAATGTAAGAGAAAGACTGGAAAAAGAAAAGAACAAAGATACAAAATACTCTGAACTTCTTGAGCTGGAAAAGATCACCGGGGAATTCAATTACAGTAGAAACAACAAGGCTGAAATAGTAAAAAGCTCTCCCTTGCAGGGAGAATACCTTATCATAACGTTCCTTTACAAATTTATTAAGCTGAACATTCAGATCTATAAGGATGAGCACAATTATAATATTACGCATGATGATCTTTTGCTTAATATCTTTAATGAAAATCTCGATCTGGAAAAGCTGTTAAAAGAGATAAAGAAAAACTTTCCGGAATATTATCCGCTAATAGCTATTTATCATCAGATATACAGATCACAGCAGGATATTCATGAAGTTAAGCATTACGCAGAAACCTTAAAGCTTTTTGATAACTATATAAATGATCTGAGTGAAAAGGAAAAATTCTATATACTTCATAACCTTGCAACTATATGTATAGATAAGATCCATACCGGCAGGACTGAATTCAGCCGAAAGCTTTTTGAGATCTATAAAAAAATGGACGAATTAAGTATGCTGTATGATTCTCCTGAAAGCAAAAACATGAGTGTTCTGTTATTCAGGAATGTTCTGATAATATCTCTCAGAATTTCTGAACTTCAATGGGCTGAAAGCTTTGTAACCAATAACATTAAGAAGCTGCAAAAAGAGTCTGCAGAAAATATGCAGAACTATGCTATGGCGCTTATAGCACAGGAAAAGAACAATTACAACAAAGCTTTGGAATATGCATCTAAAGTGAAAATGGAATTTTCAAATTTTAAATATGATATAAAGGTTATTATTCTCAGCTGCTATTATGAGCTTGGGGAGATCGAACCCGCTCTTTATCAGCTTACAAATTTTAAATTGTTCCTGAAGCAGAATAAGGAAATATCAGAGGTTGGTAAAAATGCTTTTTTATTCTTTGCATCCTCATATGAAAAGCTTCTTAAGCTTAAATTAGAGTTTGATGAATATAATTTAAATGAGCTGGATAAGCAGATCGATAAGAACAGTTCCGCTTTCCAAACATGGTTTAAGGAAAAGATCACAGAGCTGAAAAAGCAGAATAAGGTAAAGAGGACATGATAAGTTAATATGGTTTTAGATCATTCAATATGGTTCTGGCTCATTGTGAATTGCTTCATAATAGGGGTTCTTCTTATAGATCTGACATTGCTTCGAAAAAAAAGTCATGTTGTAAAGATCAAAGAAGCTGTTATTATGAGCTGTATCTGGATCGGACTCTCGCTTATTTTTAATCTGATCATTTTATATGTCGATGGAAAGACACAGGCTTTGCAGTTCTTTACCGGATATATAATTGAAAAGTCATTGAGTGTTGATAACATTTTTGTTTTTATTATACTTTTTCGTCAGTTCAGGATCCCCCGTGAATATCAGCTTAAAGTTTTATTCTGGGGAATAATGGGAGCGCTGGTTATGAGACTTAGTTTTATTTTTGCCGGCGTAGCTTTGATAAATCAGTTCAGTTTTGTTATTTTTATATTCGGAGGTTTTCTTATCTTTGCAGGTATAAAAATGTTCACTGACTCAGATGATTCGCCGCATCCTGAAAAAAATCCCGTTCTGAAATTATTAAAAAGATATTTCCCTGTTACCGATAAGATAGAGGATGAAAGTTTTTTTGTCAGACATTCAGGAAAGCTGCTTGCAACCCCTTTGTTCGTAATACTGGTATTGGTTGAAACAACAGATCTTGTTTTTGCTTTTGATTCTATACCGGCAGTTCTTGCAATTTCGAGAGATCCGTTCATCGCCTACACATCTAATGCATTCGCAATTCTGGGACTCAGGTCTTTATACTTTGCCCTGGAAGGTTCAATGCATAAGTTGAAGGGAATACAATATGGAATAGGCTTAATTCTTATTTTTGTAGGGGGAAAGATGCTTGTGAATCATTATTTTAATAAAGACATCATTTCAACCGAATTATCGTTAATAGTGATCTTTGTTGTTCTCACGATATCATTTCTTATTGCCATAGCAATGAAAAAAAAAGGATGATCAAATAAAATTTAATTACTGTCTATGAAGAAATGCGGAATAGTTTCTATGTTTGGAAAGCCGAATGCTGGTAAATCAACCCTGCTTAATTTGCTTTTAAATTATGATCTGGCTATCACTAACAAAAAAGCTCAGACTACCAGGAATAAGATAGCAGGTGTATTAACGGAAGATAATACTCAAATAATATTCAACGATACCCCCGGAATTCTTGAACCTGAATATGAGCTGCAGAATTTCATGCATTCGGAAATTGTGAGTTCTGTAAAAGATGCAGATGTGATCTTATTTGTTGCAGACATCAGAAAGATAAAGAGTAAGGAGATCGTAAAGACTCTGACCGATTACAAAGAAGCACTTAATGATAAAAGCATAATTTTAGTGCTGACAAAATGCGACAGAATATCCCAGCAGGAAATACTTTTAAAAATAAAAGAGATATCTTCATTCTCGGAAAAAGGAATAGACATTGTTCCTGTTTCTGCGACTAACGGCTATAATATACCGGAGCTTAAAAAAGTTATTATTGAAAAGCTGCCGGAAGGCGAATTTTTATATGATGATGAGTTCCTAACTGACCGGTCGGAAAGATTTTTTGTTTCTGAGATCATCCGTGAAAAAATTCTGACAATGTTCCATGAAGAGATACCTTACAGTGTGTTCGTCAACATTGTTGAGTTCAAGGAGAGAGATGACAATAAAGATTATATTAATGCAGAAATAATTGTTGAAAGAGAGCCTCAGAAAATAATTCTCATTGGCTCCAAAGGAGCCTCCCTGAAAAGATTAGGAGAATCAGCCCGTATCGCTATCGAAAAGTTCTTAGGCAGAAGAGTTTATCTCGAACTTTTTGTAAAAGTAAGAAAAGGCTGGCGTGAAAACAGGGAATTCATCAGAAATAATTTAGGGGAGAAATAATTTTTTTTCATGCATGCATCATCAGACGTTGAGTGTTTTTCTCCCTCCCCTTAGAAAGGGTAGGGTTGGGGTAGGGTTGATATTTTAAAACATTTCCCCGCATGCTTTCAGCGGGGATCCAGCGCCTTAATAAACAGTAGGGAGCATTTACGAATCGCCCTATATTTTGTAGTTTTCATCCCGCCGTATAGAGTCAATGTTGATTCAAATTAACAAATAAAAATTATTTTGCTTAAATGAAAATAATAAAATTTATATTTGTTCTGCTTATTATTTTTTTAATAATTGACAGCTCTTACAGTAAGCCATGTGGTATAAGCATTTTAATAAATAAAAATGATTCTGCAAAAAAAACTACTTATCCTATATTTTTACCTCATGGAGGTATTGGATTTGCAAATGGAGTAAGATATGGGCTGTTAGTACAAGTGTCTGAACATTTTTCCGGTGAAATATCCCGAGGTCAATATATTGGTAATTTTTTCGTTTTGTCAGATTCGGAAAAAGAATTAGGCTTTGGTATAAGTTATCACCTTAGCAATAAAGTGCCATTATTTATAAGCGCTTTGTTTTCAATTGGGACAAAGCGAGAGGGGCTTACAGATACTCCCAAATATTATTATTCTATAAATGCAGGTTATATAAATTTAATAAAATATAATTTGAATTTTTTTGCCCGAGGTGGATTGGGTTTCAAACAATCTACTATAAACAAAGACCACATTGAATTTGAGAGCGCAATATTTAATATCGATGTTGGTTTAGGTTTTGCTTTTTAAAAATTTTCAGCCCTTTTTCACCAATTTCACTGCAACTTTTAGCCATGAAATCCGAAAAATAATATACCCCCTTTACTTCATCATCAAATTTAAATCATTTTATGACAACACGGCTCCTCCTTCTGACGGAATCAAATAGGTTAATCGTTTCAATGCTGAAATAGCGTCATACCTGCTGTCGATGCGGTGAAACTAAAAAGATGGGATTCATTTTAGTATATGAATCCCATCTGCTTTAAAGCAGAATAAGTAATATCTTTTCTAAGCTGACTAAAATTCTCAATTTCAGTTCCTGTCTTTTTCCAGATCCTTGTTGCAAAAAAATAAACATTATCCTTTGTCTTAAAATATCCAACCCACCATGCAAGATCTTTGCCTTCAATATCTGACGTTCCGGTTTTAGCATACAAGGTATATTGGTCATTTTGCTCATTTATCATAATACTTTTTACAATATCAAATGTCCTTTTTGAGAACGGCAGCTTTTCCTCGTACTGATCTTTTAGAAATAAAATTTGATTCACCGGACTGATCTGAAGACTTCCATCCAGCCAGAAATAGTCCACCTTATTTCCTATTTTTTTGTTACCATAATTACAGGCTTTAAGATAATATTTATAGCGCTCTCTGCCAACTCTTCTTGCAATTTCCTGATAGAAGGGCACATTAGAAATTTTATAAGCAGTCTTCATATCACAGTCTTTATTCCAGTCTTCATGAGACCGGACTACTCCATCCCAATTGATGATCTCATTTTCATCTTTAACGGCGACTTCCTCAAGACCGATCATGGAATTTATTATTTTAAATGTAGAAGCCGGAAGTGTACTTTTGTTGGCGTCCTTCTTATCACTGAAGATCCACTTTTTATTATTGTAATCGTAGATCGTAATACTTCCCTGAACATTATAGTCAGAAATAATTTTTTGAAGGTCCTGAGCATGAAGATACGAGGAAAGAAACATTCCCAGAATGAATAGAGTTTTGACCATAAAAATTACTAATAAGTGGTTAAGAAATTATTTTATACAGAGGTATGAATAGTTTATATAAAATAAAAAAACCGTTTCTGTAAAGAAACGGTTTTTAAAAGTAAGAATTGCAAACTGGAGATTGGAAATAGAATTAATATTTAATTAATTAGCTGAGTTATCTTCTTCAAGATCATTGTGATTATCGCCGCCTAAGCTGTAGTAATTATTTTCTTCATCTTCGTTTCCTACAGATTCATTAGCATCATCTTCTTCTGCACCCGGAATATCAAGACCAGCATCAAGGGAAGGATCGGCTTCATCTTTTGCCAGAGTTGTTTCGATATCTTCTATTTCCCCATCAGGAGTTATATCTGCTGTCTTTTTATCATGAGCAAAAATGTCTTCACTATCAGGATACTCCGGATATCCGGGAAGATCCTTGCTTTCTGCAGGATGTTTTTTGTCGGTTTTATCTTTATCTGAATTTTTCATAATCGATCATATAAGTTACTATATTTAACCCTAATGATATGAAATAAATTCAATTTTATTGCATAAAAAAAGGAGCCTTGTGGGCTCCTTTTTTGAATTTCGGTATTTATTTAAAACTTACTTTACAAGGAACATCTTTTTTACTTCAACATTATTTCCATTAGTAAATTTATAGAAATATGTTCCTGAAGCATAGTTGCTTGCATTCCAGGTTACAGAATGATCTCCTGCTGTTACAAAACCATCGACCAAAACCTGCAGCTCTCTGCCTGACATATCAAATATAGCTATAGAAACTTTTGCATCGTTTGCAAGAGTAAATGCTATGTTAGTTGTAGGGTTAAAAGGATTCGGATAATTCTGGCTTATGATGTCTTTTGTTCCAGTATAAACCGGCTTTGGCTTATTGTTTCCGAGCGCTGAATTTGATTTAATATGCTGAGCATAAATGTTAAAGTTACCACTTCTGGCATCAGTCCATGCAATATTGCAGCCGCCTGATCCTCCATCAAAAATCAGAGAAGGATGTTTTTTCAGAGATCCGGTGCTTGCAAAGACTCCATTTGGATCCCATTGAGTATTACCGCTGTAATCGATCTTTTGAGTAAGTAATCCGTATTGAGTCAGACCGGCATCATAGTAACCCATCCAGCAAACTATTGCTCCGCCTAATGCATCGCATCCTGCTATTTGTCTTTTGAAATCACCTTCGCTTGTTACAAAATAATCAACCTTGTCTGCAATTTTTTTACCATCAAATGTCCAGTGAGCATTACCATTAAAATCTACATTCTGTCCGAATATAGAATATCCGGAAACTCCAACACTTCTGAAATCAATCCAAAATATATGAGCTCCTCCATGAAGATCCGAAATACAGGTTGCTGCATATTGATCTTTCAGGTTAGTACATACCGGAATACCGTTTAAAGTCCATAAATTGTCCCCGGCAGAATTAAAATGAGCAGCATAAATATCCCAGCTAGGTGTCAGAGGAGTATAAATAAAACTTCTCAGGTCATTCCATGCAACTATAAATCCGCCAGCCTGATCTTCGCACATTACAGGATAATACTGAAAATATGCTTCATCACTAACAGTTTTTCGTGGGCTCCATTGGATATTGCCTAATGCATTTACGTGTTGAGCAAATAAATCAAAAGCACTTCCGGTAAGCTCTGACCAGCAGTAGAATGCCCCTTTTCCCCCATCATAACAAAGATCAAAATACGACTGCCAGTTTGATGATAGCAGAACATCGGCAGCATCCCATACCCTTACTCCAAAGGCATCTAATTTTTGGGTGTAAAATTTATATGAACCAATATCTCCCCATAGTATAATAGAAGAGCCAGCCTCAGCAGCAATACACTTCGTTTGATATAAAAGTGATGATGCAGAAAGATTATTTACTTTAATACCATTTGAATTCCACATGATCAATCCGTCGGTTCTTATCCGCTGTGCATAAAAATCAAAAGATCCACCGCCTGTTCGGAAATCTGCCCAGTAAATTATTGCTCCGCCTGCTGCATCTGTACATATAGAAGGGGTCAATTGGTCAAAACCTGATAAGCAAACTGAAATTCCCCCGCTTGCCCAAACCGGTTGACCGAAAACATTTATTTTCTGAGCTTTAATTTTAACACTACTTCCGGAGTTATCTTCCCAAGCCATAATTATGCCGCCAGCGCCGTCCGGGCAAGTAGCAACCAATTGATGATTACCGGAAACATTGGATACAAGATTGTTTACGGCAGGATTAGTTGACCACTGAGAAAATCCCGAAGTTGAAAATACCAAAAGAAAAAAGAAAAGTATTAGATTTTTCATAATAAGATATTAAGTTTTTACATTTTGTTTCTCTGGGATAAGCAACAAAACCAAACTTATTAATTTTTAAAAAATGTTATTGGATATTTATAAATTCAACCACATATTTGTTGAAAATCATCAGTGAAAGATCTATGAAAAGCTATTCTAAGCGGAAAATATGAATACGGGGATCGTGTATGTTAATCAGATCAATTGGTCGTGCAATAATCTGTTACTTTTATAGCCTATGAATTCCTTAATTGTATTATAATGAAAGGTATTCAGATCAAAAAAGCAAGACTATTCCTAATTATTCTTCTTTTACAAACTTCTGTGTTTTCAATATTTATTTAAAAATCAATAGTATCCTCACTACGTTTTTATAAATAAAGTAGAATTATTTACATTTTATAAGTTTCTCTTTTGGATGACTGAAACAGATTAATATTGGAAGGATGGATAATATATCAGAGCAGATAAAAGATAATCAAAAAAAAAGCTGCATCTTTTTTTAAGATGCAGCTTTTGCAATTCTAATTTGAAAAGGATTTTACTTCACTAAGAACATCTTTTTTACTTCAACATTATTTCCATTAGTAAACTTATAGAAATATGTTCCGGAAGCATAATTGCTTGCATTCCAAGTTACAGAATGATCTCCTGCTGTTACAAAACCATCGACCAAAACCTGAAGCTGTCTTCCTGACATATCAAATATAGCTATAGAAACTTTTGCATCGTTAGCAAGAGTGAATGCTATGTTAGTTGATGGGTTAAAAGGATTTGGATAATTCTGGCTTATGATGTCTTTTGTTCCAGTATAAACCGGCTTAGGCTTATTGTTTCCGAGCGCTGAATTTGATTTAATATGCTGTGCATAAATATCGAAGTCTCCGTTTCTTGCATCTGCCCAGGCAATACTGCATCCGCCAGATCCTCCGTCAAAAACCATTGACGGACCTGCTTTAAGATTTCCAGTACTTGCAAATACTCCATTTGGATCCCACTGAGTAACTCCGTAGTAATCTATTTTTTGTGTAAGTAAACCGTATTGAGTGAATCCAGCATCATAATAACCTAACCAGCAGGCGATTAATCCCCCTAATGCATCTACACCTGAAATTTGAGGATTACTTCTGCCGTCTGCAGTTTGTGAAAAATCAACTCTATCAGCTACTTTTTTTCCATTATTTGTCCATCTTTTATTGCCATTGAAATCAATGTTCTGTCCATATATAGTAAAGCCAGAAGCAAAGAGATTTCTGTCATCATTCCAGATAATATGCGCTCCGCTATGTAGATCTGAAATACAAACAGGTGAATACTGATAATCAAATGTTGTGCAGATAGCTGTTCCGTTTGACGTCCAAAGGTTTGTACCGGTTGGATTAAAATGAGCTGCATAGATATCTGAACTACCTGTTAAAGGAGTATAAAAAAAGCTTCTGTGATCCATCCATGCTACTATAAATCCTCCGGTCTGATCTTCACACATTGAAGGATCATATTGATGATCATTTTCATTGCAAACTGTGACCTGAGGGCTCCATTGAAGAAGACCTAAAGCATTTACATGCTGTGCAAAAAGATCCCAGTGAGTAAGAGTTATATCCAGCTCGCGCCAGCAGTAATATGCGCCTTTACCGCCATCGCGGCAAAGATCGAATTCAAAATTCCAATTAGCTGAGATCAGAACATCATCCGGATTCCACATTCTGGCTCCAAAAGCATCTAACTTTTGGCTAAATAAACCATGATGAGCACCGGAATTATTCCCCCATGCTAAAATTGAAGAACCCGATTCTGCAGCAATACATTTATGAAGAAATATTGCTCCTGACGCAGACCAGTTATTTGTTTTAATTCCCATTGCATCCCACATTAACATTCCATCAGTTCTTATCCTTTGTGCATAGTAATCATAAAAACCCCCACCAACTCTATAATCAATCCAATAGACAATTGCTCCGCCTGCTGCGTCTGTGCAGATTGATGGAGTTCTTTGATCAAATGCTGCATTGCAAACACTTATACCGCTTGGTCCCCACATCGGCTGACCAAAAATATTTGTTTTCTGAGCAAAAACTCTGTATGATCCTCCTGAATTTTCTTCCCATGCTGTAATTATTCCACCGGCACCATCAGGACAGGTTGCAACATATTTTTGAACAGCCGGACCATTTGAAACAAGATTATTTACTGCAGGATTTGTTGACCACTGTGAAAATAGCGGTGATGCAGCAAACACAATAACTAATAAAAGTAATAATTTTTTCATAACGAATTAGGATGAAGATTTATAATAAAATTACAAAACAATAAACTATGCCGAAGCACAATTTTTTTTAGAAAAGATTGAATATTAAAAAAAAACTTTATGGTATTAAAAGGGATGTTGAAACTTCGAGCGGAGTGTGTTAACCAATGTCTAACGTAACAGTAAAAGCCAATAAAAAACAACGTCAAAAAAGTTGTAACAGGTAAAAATTGCAAGATTTGTATATAAAAAGCAACATCTAAATAAATAATTATTTCATACTGTAATAACAATAATTTAAGAGCTCGTTAATAAGGAAACAGTTTCTATACTTATCAAAATATCTAAAAAAAGAAAATCGGTATAATTTTACTATATTATAGAGTAAATAGACTACTTAATAAGCATCATCTTTTTAGTGTTTGTATAGCTTCCTGCCTGCAGAGTATAGAAATATATTCCAGATGAAAAACTTTTCATATCAAGTTCAAGTTCGTATGTTCCGGCAGCTTTATTCTTTTCAGAGAAAGTGTAAACATTTTTCCCGAGCATATCATATACGTTTATATCATAGGAGGAATTAACCGGAAGCTGAAAATTAATTTTTGTTGTTGGATTGAAAGGATTTGGATAATTTTGTGAAAGAATAAATTTGTCCGGTACGTTTTGAGATATTTGTTGAATACCAATAACATTAGTTCCAACAGCAATGTCATCGAGCTGCACCATGTATCCGTCTCCATTAGTACAGTTCATATAATACCTGAAGCCGACATAAACATATCCCGGAATATATGCAGCTAATGAATATTTTATTTTTTGAAAATTTCCATATGCTGACCCTAGGGTCCATTTGTAAGTGCCAAGCTTTTTGTTAAAACTGGCGATAGCTGTATCAGTGGTTGAAACCCAGATTTGTAAACTATCAACGCTTGTATTGTAATTTCCGGTCCCATAAAATCCGATTGAGTCACCTGTCAGAAGTGTATATTTAGGTGAAATAAGCCAGGTGTTTGCAGTTCCGAAAGTAAAAGTTGTACTGTCATATGAAGCATAATATGTTACACTTATCGAATGTCGTCCCGATTTAGATTTAGGACGTGCAAAAGGAGACATGAATGGAATTAATTCGCTTGTATCCCTTACCATCCAGTTAGCCCTGTATTTCAGCTTGTAACCTGATTTATCTACAACTCTCCATCCTGCAGGAAGCGTACCCGGAGTAGTTGATTCAAAAGTTTCCATATATCTGGGTTGAGAATAAGATATCTCGCTGCATGCAAACAAAAGCAGTACTAACAGTAATAATTTTTTCATGATCTTGAGTTGAGAGAAATAAGATAAATATTTTATTTGAAATAAACTAAGTTGGATTTTTTGCAAAAAAAATTATCAAAGAATTGTTCGCAATAAAGCATATTTATATATGCGAATATTATTAATACTCCGCAAGTCTTACAAGCTCAGTGTAAAATCTTTCTTTCTGAAAGAAATTCTGCTCAAGCTCTACAGCAAAGGGAATAGGTGTATCGAGGCTGCCGCATCTTATTACCGGCGCATCAAGATATTCAAAGCAATTTTCTCCTATGAAAGCAGCTATCTCTCCGCCAATACCGCCTGTAAGAGTATCTTCATGAAGTACTAATGCCTTACCCGTCTTCTTCACTGCTTTTATCACTGACTCTTTATCGTATGGCAGTAATGTTCTCAGATCAAGAACTTCAGCTGATATATCCGGAAATTTTTTTAAAGCTTCAATTGCCCAATGTACTCCCATTCCATAAGTTATAATTGCAAGATCATCACCTTCTCTGACAGTCTTCGCTTTAGTAGTATCGATTGTATAATAGTCATCAGGCACTTCTCCTTCTATACTTCTGTACATTGCTTTGTGCTCAAAGAACATAACCGGGTTTGGATCTTCAATTGCTGCAAGCATCATACCTTTTGCATCATAAGGAGTGGAAGGATAAAAAACTTTTAACCCCGGTGTATGAAAGAACCAAGCTTCATTTGACTGTGAATGGAAAGGTCCGGCTCCGACACCTGCTCCGCATGGCATCCTGATTATTACATCAGCATTCTGTCCCCACCTGTAATGTATCTTTGCAAGATTATTTATTATTTGGTTGAATCCGCAGGTAACAAAATCTGCGAACTGCATCTCGACAATTGCTTTCATTTTTTTTATTGAAAGACCAAGTGCAGCTCCGACTATTGCAGATTCACACAAGGGAGTATTGCGCACTCTCTCTTTTCCGAATTGCTCAATAAATCCCTGTGTGACTTTGAAAACACCTCCGTATTCAGCTACATCCTGACCCATGATAATAAGGTCATCAAACTTTTCCATACCCTGTCTCAATCCATCAGATAATGCATCAACAAATCTTTTTGATGTAACACTTTTTGATGATGGATTTATTATAGCCGGAGTATATTCTTTATAAAGATCTTTTACTTCATCTTCAGTATTTGCTACAGGTAAAGGTGCTGCAAAAGTTTCTTCAAGTGCAGCTTCAATTTTTATTCTGAAATCATTTCTTATTTCTTCGATAAGTGTGTTATCAATATATCCTTCAGTTAAAAGGAATTCTTCGTAATTTTTTAAAGGATCTTTAATTGCCCACTCTTCAAATAAATGCTTTGGAACATATTTCACACCTGAAGCTTCTTCATGTCCTCTCATTCTGAAAGTCATACATTCAACAAGTACCGGTCTTGGTTTTTTCAGAATACTTTTCTTTAGAGTACTGATAGTATCATAAACTGAAAGAATGTTATTACCATCAATTGTAACTGCTTCCATACCATAGCCAATAGCCTTATCAGCTATCTGCTTACATCTGAACTGCTCGCTTGACGGAGTTGAAAGTCCATAACCGTTATTTTCAATTACAAATATTACAGGAAGATCCCAGACAGCAGCGACATTTAAAGCCTCATGAAAATCACCTTCACTTGTTCCGCCGTCTCCCGAGAAAACTACACAGACCTTTTTTTCTTTTTTTATTTTTGAAGCCAGAGCAATACCATCAGCAATTCCAAGCTGAGGACCGAGATGAGATATCATTCCTACAATGTGATATTCATTAGTTCCGAAATGAAAAGATCTTTCCCTGGCTTTTGAAAAACCATCATGTTTACCCTGAAGCTGCTTAAAAAGTCTTGCCAATGGAATATTTCTTGAAGTAAAAACACCCAGGTTTCTGTGCATTGGCAGAATATACTCATCTTCGTCCAAAGCCATTGTACACCCTACAGAAATTGCTTCCTGTCCGATCCCTGAAAACCATTTACTTATTTTTCCGAGCCTGAGATTTATAAGCATTTTTTCTTCTATCATCCGTGGAAGAAGAATACCTTTATACAGCTTTAATAAAGTTTCTTTATTAAGATCTTTCTTATCGAAAACCATAGGGAGTTTAGTTCCTGTAATTATTTCCTGTTCCAATTATGAAGTTTTTTTTGTGAGTAATAATAATATACTCAATCATAAATGCATTCTAAATACAGATTTGGCTTATGCATTAATCGGAACTAAAAATTTATCTTGTATGTTAAACTATATGTAGCTACATTAGATGTATATACATTTAATACACTTTTATGAAAGATATAGGCGAAGAGATTAAGCAGGAAAAATTTAAATCAATATTTGAAAAAGTCATGATAAACCTGGTGTTTACAACAAATTGGCTGAATCTAAGGAACTCACAATTGTTCAAGCAATATGGGATCTCTTTGCAGCAGTTTAATGTACTTAGGATATTAAGGGGGCAGCATAAGCAGCCGGCAACTATTAATCTGATTAGCGAAAGAATGCTGGATAAAAGCTCAAATGCGTCAAGACTTGTTGACAAGCTTGTCATAAAAGAACTTGTTGAAAGAAAGGAATGCCCAAATGACAGAAGAGCAGTTGACATATTGATAACTGACAAAGGTCTTGAAGTACTTTCCAGGCTCGATATAGTTTTAAAAGATTTTCATCAGGTAGTAGAAACAAAAATTACAAAAGAAGAAGCACAAAACTTAAACGAATTATTAAACAAAATAAGAGAACAAAATGGAAACAATTAAAAATGCAGTATCAGAAGATGTAAAGAATTTCAAAGTAGATACAAATGAAAGCATAGTTAACTGGCATGGAAAAAAAGTGCTTGGACAGCATAACGGAACTGTGAAGATCTCTGAAGGAAATGTTATAGTTCAAAACGGAAAGGTTACCGGAGGAAAAGTTAAAGTTAATATTTCAACTCTGGAAAGTCTTGATCTTGCAGGTGATGAAAAAACAAAAGGAATGCTTGAAGGTCATTTAAAGTCAGATGATTTCTTTAATGCTGAAAAATTTCCGGATATTACTTTTAAGATCAATTCTGTGGAAAGTTCACCTAATGGAAAAACCAATTATATTGTAAATGGTGAAATGACTATCAGAGATGTAACCAAAGATGTTTCACTTCCTGCAAATGTTACTATAGAAAATGAAAAAGTAACTGCAGAGATAGATGCAGATATTGACAGAACTGATTATGGATTAAAATACGGTTCCGGAAAATTCTTCGCAGGACTTGGCGACAATCTTATCTCAGATAAGTTCAACATCAAGATCCATGTAGCAGCAAAGGCTTAATTTGTTAAGGCAAGATGCATTTTGCATCCAAAAAAGTAAAACAAGAAAATGAAAAACTCAAAAATATATTTATCCGTATTCACATTAATAATAGCATTTATATTTGCAGGCTGCAGCAAGTCACCGGAAAATAAAGTACAGACAACTAACAGCAATAACATATCCACTAAGAATTATCCTGATGCAAAAGAATTAAAAGTAGATGTAACTCAAAGCATAGTTGAATGGCTTGGTAAGAAAGTAACAGGTCAGCATAATGGAACAGTAAAAATATCCGAAGGTAATGTTTATGTAAAGGATAACAAGCTGGTTGGAGGAACTGTGAAGGCTGATATAAGAACACTGGAAGATACAGATCTTGCATCAGATCCGGATTCAAAGAAAAAGCTTGAAACACATTTAAAGTCTGATGATTTTTTCAATGCTGAGAAATTTCCTTTTACAACTTTTGAGATCAGCTCTGTTGAAGAATCCAAGGATCCTTCAAAACCAAAATATATTGTTATAGGAAATCTGACAATAAGGAATATTACTAAAGGCGTTAGCTTTCCGGCAAATATAGATGTTAACGGAAACAACGTATCTGCAGACATAAATGCCGATATTGATAGAACAGATTTCGGACTAAAATATGGTTCCGGCAAATTCTTTGAAGGCTTAGGCGATAAAGCAATTTCTGACATATTTAATTTAAAAATAAAGATCACAGCTAAGCAGTAAAAACATAAAGGTACAAAACTCGTAGAGACACATATTTGTGTCTCACTTAATGAAGGTATCAACTATAAAAATATGTCATACAATTTCACTAAAGAATTCATACAATCCGGTATATCATATCGAGAGTATATTGCTCTCTCTGATGAACTGCTCAAACAGGGTAAAACCACCGGTGAAGGTCATCCTGAGTCTTATGTAGAATACACAAAGCTGAACCAGGCAAGAATAAGAAGGCTTGAGAAAACTATTGTTATTAATGACGAACTGAGAGAAAAAGTAAAAAGCATTAAAGAGAAAACTTATCTTGTTGTGATCACAGAAGCCTGGTGCGGAGACGCTGCCCAGAATATTCCTGTCTTTGGAAAGCTTGAAGAGATAAATGAAAACTTAGAAATTAAAATATTTCTAAGAGATGAACACGAAGATCTTATAAATGAATATTTGACGAATGGCGTAAGTAAATCGATCCCCATCATTGTTTCTGTAGATGCAGATTCAATGAAAGAGAACTGGATATGGGGACCGAGACCTTTACCAGCACAGAAAATGCACAGCGATCATAAAGCAAACCCCGGTTCGGATGACAAAGAAGTGAAAAAAAATATTCAGCTATGGTATAATGACGATAAGACGATAACTTTACAGAAAGAGATACTTCATCTTTTAAGCAGCAAGTAATAACTATTTCTTATTAACTGCTTTTTCAATTTCCTTACTTGGGATTATCCAAAGTATAGCAACAGCGACAAAAATGGTGCAAGATAAAGTTGAATTTATAAATGCAAGAGGTATTGAAGCAATATATGCTAAGGTAGAAACTATTCCTTTTATTTTAAGTCCTGAAAATGCTTTTTCAAGATCTTCAATACCATGTACCTGCTTTTCGACAAGCTTTTGAAGAATAGTAAATGCAACACCGCATAATAATAGAAGAATTCCGTAAACAGCTACTGTGTTCGGTGCAAAATGATTTTCACCCATCCAGCCTGTAGCAAATGGAATAAGTGAAAGCCAGAATAAAAGATTTAGATTTGCCCAGATGATGCCGGAAGTAATATGTTTTAAGGAATATAATATATGATGATGGTTGCCCCAGTAAATGCCGATATATATAAAGCTCATGAGGTAACTGAGAATAGCGGGAATGAGCGGATTCAATTCACTCCAATCACTGCCATGAGGGATCTTTATTTCAAGTATCATTATAGTAATGATAATAGCGAGAACGCCGTCACTGAAAGCTTCTAATCTGGATTTGTTCAATTGCGGTTAAAAAGTTTTAGAAAAATAAAACAATAATAAAATGAAAACACTATATAAAAATAACTCGAGAGGATATGCCGATCACGGCTGGCTGAAATCGAATTTCACATTCAGCTTTGCTGATTATTACAACCCGGAACGCACGCACTTCGGAACACTTCGTGTTTTTAATGATGACATCATTGCTCCGTCCTTGGGCTTCGGCGAACATCCGCATAGTAATATGGAAATTATTTCTATTCCGATATCAGGAGCATTAAAGCACAAAGATAGTACAGGAAATACTTTTGTAATAAATGAAAATGACGTTCAGATAATGTCTGCCGGTACCGGTCTTACTCATTCTGAATACAATGCATCAGATTCAGAGGATGCAAATTTTCTGCAGCTCTGGATATTTCCGAAGAAAAAAGATATAGCACCAAGGTACGAACAAAAAACCTTTGCTGACCGTAAAAAGAATGAGTTTACTGTTGTAGTATCTCCTGAAGAAAGAAAAGATACATTATGGATAAACCAGGATGCTTACATTTCAATTGGAGAATTTGAAAAAGGAAAAGAAATTACTTATTCAATAAAGAAAGATAAGAACAAAGCATTTATATTTGTAATGAGCGGAGAAATTGATGCAAACGGAACAAAGCTTGAGAACAGAGATTCTTTAGGGATAGAAGACGAGAAAGAAGTTGTTATAAATATAAGTGCAGATTCAAAAGTTCTGATTGTCGAAGTACCGTAATTCTCGTATAGACAAGTCATGCATATCTCAATGTAAGACAATTATTTCTGAACTTAATTAAATTTATCGTATAGCTATTTTACCATATGTTAACACCAAAAAAAGAAAAAATATTATTATTCATACTCGCCATTATACAATTTACAGTTATAATGGATTTTATGATCATGATGCCGCTGGGTCCCCAGCTTATGAGAATTTTTGATATCGATCCTCATCAATTTGGAATGATCGTTTCATCATATACTTTTGCTGCAGGAATTGTAGGATTTCTCAGCGCATTTTATATAGATAAGTTTGACAGAAAAAACGCCCTCTTCTATAATTATATAGGATTTTCCATTGGTACTATACTCTGTGCGATGGCTCCGACGTATTTTCTGCTCGTCACTGCGAGAATTTTCACCGGTGTGTTCGGCGGAGTAATGGGAGCAATTGTAATGTCAATTGTTGGAGACGTAATACCGGAAGAGCGCAGAGGCACAGCAATGGGAATAATCATGGCTTCATTTTCGGCAGCATCAGTAGCGGGAGTACCGGCAGGATTGTATTTTGCTACTCTTTTCGGCTGGCATGCACCTTTTTATATTTTAGGATTTTTAGGACTTATAATATGCGGAGTAATTTATTTTGTAATTCCAAATATCAGATATCATCTTGAAAAAGCTCACGGTGAGAAATTAAGCCCCGTTAGAGTATTAAAAGATATTTTCACAGATAAAAATCAGGTTACGGCTTTAACATTTATTGCTTTATTAATAGTCGGACAGTTTACAATAATTCCTTTTATTAGCCCGTATCTTGTAGGAAATGTAGGATTTACGGAGCAGCAACTTACATGGATATATATTTGCGGAGGAGCTGCAACAATTCTTACTAACCCATGGATAGGACGATTGTCAGACAAATACGGAAAAATAAAAGTATTTAATGTGATCTTATTGGTGTCACTATTGCCGCTATTCACAACCACTCATATGCCAAGAATTTCTATATTTATAGTACTGGCATTTTCAACATTATTTTTTATTACAATTGGCGGTAGAATGGTACCGGCAATGACTATGATCACATCTACTGTTAAACCGCAGCATAGAGGGGGTTTCATGAGTATTGTTTCGTCAGTCATGCAGCTCACTTCAGGCCTCGCTTCATTTGTTGCAGGATATATTGTAACGAAGGATCCCAACGGAGAGATTCATAACTTTGATGTAATAGGATACATAGCAATTGCAGCTTCTATAACTACATTATATTTTGTTAGAAAAATAAAAGTTGTTGACAATGAAGCCGAAGTGCATCCTGCAGAAGCAAGAAAAAGATTGGACAAGGAATTTGTTCAATCAGAAATGGCTTAGTTCTTATTTACTCATAAAAGTTTAGACATTACCCTGCGCGTCTCAACCTTAATAGACATTTACAGCGCAGGGTGTTTTCAAGTCTCCAGACACATTCTATATCTACAATAACTTCCCAATTCACACCTCTTTTTCTACAAAAAACTACCATAATTCCACTTTTCACGAAATGAAACTATTTGTGCATTGGTTTTGTTTTTTATAATAACTATTCTGTTTAAGTAATATTGATAAAATATAAACAACAATAGATTCCTTTAATATTATTAGCTATGATGAGTGATTTTCTAATAATTATTGTTTAAAAAATTGTTATAAAGGTTGAACATATGAATTCGTTTACCATCTCGCAACTGGAAAGCTATTCCGGAATAAAAGCGCATACGATCAGAGCCTGGGAACAGAGATACAACGCATTAACTCCTGAGCGTTCTGAAGGAAATACAAGATATTATAAAGGCTCACAGCTTAAGCGATTATTGATTATTGTAAGTCTATTGAATAATGAACATAAGATATCCGAACTGGCAAGAATGTCTGACGCTGATCTGTATAAGATGCTCAGTGAAAGGAATAACAGCCTTGCATTAGATAAGAGCAATAATGAGTATTCCGTTTTGCAATTGATAGCTGCCGGGATGTCATATGATGAAACATATTTTGAAAAAATATTTTCTAATTGCATTCTGCGAATGGGTATCAGGAATACTTATGTTGAAGTTATATACCCGATGCTGATCCGACTTGGACAGTTGTGGATGAATGATACATTATCTATGTCACAGGAGCATTTTATTACGAATATAATAAAGCAAAAGCTGTTTTCGGCAATTGACTCTTTGCCTCCATCAAAAAGCAATGATGACACCTGGCTTTTATTTTTACCGGAAGATGAATTTCATGAGATCGGATTACTCTTTTCTCATTACCTTATCCGTCAAGCCGGCAAAAAAGTTATATATCTGGGTAGCAGCGTTCCGATGGAAATTGTAACTGATGCTGTAAAAGAGATCTCTCCCGCTAATCTTTTATTATTTCTGGTAAATTACAATAAGCCTGAAGAAGCACAAGAATATATTAATAAATTATCAAAAAGTTATAAGAAGACAACGGTACATATTTCAGGTAACGAAAAACTGATAAGCAGCTTATCAAAAGAAAAAAATATTAGCTGGATCCGTTCCATTAAGGAATTAGAAAAGCATTTACAGTAAATGTCAAAAATTATCATCATAGGTTCGGGATTCTCAGGATTAAGTTCAGCTGCATATCTTTCAGCAGCAGGGCATGAAGTCCATATCTATGAAAAAAATTCCCAGCCAGGGGGAAGGGCAAGGCAGTTAAAGACTGATAACGGATATACATTTGACATGGGACCAAGCTGGTACTGGATGCCTGGTGTATTTGAAAGTTTTTTTAAGGATTTCGGGTATTCAGTCTCCGACTTTTATAGTCTGAAATTACTTGATCCCTCATTTGAAATAGTCTTTGCCGAAGGAAACATTTTCAGTATTCCTGCTAATTTCGAAAAGCTTTGTGATCTTTTTGAATCGGTTGAATCCGGAAGTTCAGAAAGACTGAAAATGTTTTTATCGGAAGCAGAATATAAATACAAAACAGGAATAGAAAATTTAGTTTATAAGCCGGGAAATTCTATATATGAATTTGCTGATCTTGATCTGATCAAAGGAGCTTTTCGCCTGCAGGTATTTTCCCCTTTCAGCAGGCACGTCAGAAAATTCTTCTCTGATCCAAAACTGATCGCACTTATGGAATTCCCGGTTTTATTTTTAGGTGCAATGCCGCAAGATACACCTGCGCTTTACAGCCTTATGAATTATGCCGGTCTGAAATTAGGAACTTGGTATCCTGAAGGAGGATTCAGAAAAGTGATCGAAGCAATGTCTGAAGTTGCGGTAAGGAACGGTACAGTCATTCACCTTAATTCAGCTGTTGAGAAAATTGAAGTGGAAAATGCTCTGGCAAGCAAAGTTATAGTAAACGGAGAGGTGATAGAGTGTGATGCAGTTATTGCTTCTGCTGATTACCATCATGTTGAAAGTACGCTTTTACCGGAAAAATTCAGAAATTATGATGAAAAATACTGGGAGAAAAAAACTTTTGCGCCTTCCTGTCTGATATTTTTTCTCGGAATAAAAAAGAAAATAAACGGACTTCAGCATCATACTTTATTCTTTGATGAAGACCTTGAAAAGCATTCAGTAGAAATTTACAAAGAACCCCGATGGCCGGAAAAGCCGCTTTTCTATGTGTGCTGCCCTTCTAGATCTGATGATTCAGTTGCGCCTGAAGGACATGAAAATCTTTTTTTGTTAATGCCGGTTGCTCCCGGTTTAACCGATACTGAAGAAGTAAGAGAAAATTATTTTATCGAAATGATAATCAGGCTGGAAAAGCATGCCGGAGAAAATATTAAAGATCATATTGATTTCAAAAAAAGCTACTGCGTTAATGACTTTGTAGAAGATTATAATTCATATAAAGGAAATGCATACGGACTTGCTAATACTCTTATGCAGACAGCAGTACTGAAGCCAAAAATGAGAAATAAAAAAATTAAAAACCTTTTTTATACCGGTCAGCTAACGGTTCCGGGACCCGGTGTACCACCTTCTATTATATCCGGGAAGATCGCTTCCGAACAATTATTAAAACATTTTAAAACGACAGGTCATGAAATCACTATTTGATAATGTTTCAGTGGAGTGCAGTAAAATTGTAACCAAGGCATACAGCACCAGTTTTTCACTTGGTATTTATTTCCTCCATAATAAACTGAGGGGTCCGGTTTATTCTATTTATGGATTTGTAAGGCTTGCAGATGAAATCGTTGACAGTTTTGAAGGCTATAACCAAAAGTACCTTTTTAATAAATTTAAAGAAGATACTTTCGAAGCAATTAACGATCGCATTTCCCTGAACCCTGTATTAAATTCATTTCAAAAGGCAGTACATGAATATAATATCGATCATGAATTGATCGTTTCTTTCCTGCAAAGCATGGAAATGGATCTTGAAAAGATAGAATATTCACAGCAAAAATATGAGCAGTACATACTTGGTTCTGCAGAAGTTGTTGGATTAATGTGCCTTCATGTTTTTACAGGCGGAGACAAAAAAATGTATGAGGAGCTAAAACCGTATGCAATGAAGCTTGGGGCTGCCTTTCAAAAAGTTAATTTTCTGCGTGACATTAAAGATGATTACAGAATATTGGGAAGGTCTTATTTTCCTAATGTGGATATGGCAAAATTCAGCAGCAGTGAAAAGCATGAGATCGAAGATGAAATAAAAAACGATTTTAAAGAAGCATTAACAGGCATCAAAATGCTACCTGCCACTTCCAAAGGCGGAGTTTACCTTGCATATGTTTACTACAATGCGCTTTTTAAAAAAATTATTAATGTACCTGCAGAGAGGGTATTTGCCGAAAGGATCCGGATAGGCAGCGGGCAAAAATTCGCTCTGATGGTCAATAGTATGGTGCAATACAAAATGAATCTGTTATAAAATAGCTTTGAATTAAAAATTATTATGTCACATATTAAATAATGGAAATTATAATTATAAATATTTTAACCGTGATGATTACGTTCCTTATAATGGAAGGTGTTGCATGGTCTGCTCATAAATATATTATGCATGGTCTGCTCTGGCATCTGCATAAAGATCATCATAAAAAAGAAACTGATGAATTCCTTGAACACAATGATTTTTTCTTTATAATCTTTGCATTGCCCGGTATAGCCGGTCTTTATTTTGGGATGCAGAATGGCTTTAATTATCTTTTTTTTATTGGACTGGGAATAACTATTTATGGCTTCGCATATTTTTTTATTCATGATATATTTATCCATCAGCGTTTTAAATGGCTCCGTAATTCTGAAAACATATATCTTAAAGCAATTCGCAGAGCTCATAAAATTCATCATAAGCATTTGGAAAAAGAACATGGAGAAAGCTTTGGGATGTTATTGGTACCATTTAAATATTTGCAATTTAGAGGCTTTAAAAACTTATCATGAGATCAACATATCTTCTGGTTGATCTTTTTACCATAATTGTACCGTTTTTATTTTCATTCCATCCTAAGCTGAGATTTCACTTATATTTCAAATATTTTTTTGCAGCTAATTTTGTTGCAGGATTTATTTTCATCTGCTGGGATATTTATTTTACAAAGCTCGGAGTCTGGGGTTTTAATCCGGAATATGTATTAGGAGCTTATGTGTACAACCTCCCGGTTGAAGAAATTTTATTTTTTATCTGTATTCCTTTCTCCTGTGTGTTTACATACCATTGCCTGAATATATTTTACAAATTTCAGTGGAAGAAAAAAAACATAGATGTGTTTATAATTATTCTTTCTCTGATTTTGTTTATCACAGGAGTTTCGTTTTATTATAAGCTCTATACTTCCTCAACCTTTATAAGCTTGTCTCTGTTACTTTTGTTTCTTCATTTTTATATAAAAGTTAACTGGTTATCAAAACTTTTCACAATATACCCCGTTTTGCTCATTCCCTTTTTTATAGTCAACGGAATACTTACCGGCACAGGATTAGAAAATCCGGTTGTCTGGTATAACAATTCTCATAACCTTGGAATCAGACTTCTTACGATCCCTTTAGAAGATATTTTCTATGGTTTAGAATTGATCATTTTGAATATATCCATTTTTGAATATTTGAAAAAGAAATATTTATCTGAAAAAAAGATCATTTAATTTCGTATAAGTCGGACAGCTTTTTCATTTCTGCCATTCTCAATTTTCTTTAATATATAGTTTACATATCTTCACTTTCCAAATGAAAGATTAAATTGAATAATTATATTTGAGCAAGCTTAAAAAAGAAAGATCAGTCATAATAGCTTTGATCGCTGTAATCATAGCAACCATTTTTAAGCAATCGATATTCTATGACAATTCTGTACTTTTTGATATAATCCTTTTCATCTGCGTTTTATTCGTAATCATTTACGCCGCATTTGCAGTTGTTCATCATGCAGAAGTCCTGGCTCATAAGTTCGGAGAACCTTACGGCACAATGATCCTTACTTTTTCTGCAGTCACTGTTGAGATCATTATGATCACAACTATGATGCTCCATGGTGACAACGATCCCTTGCTGGCTCGAGATACCGTTTTCAGCACTCTCATGATACTTATAAACGGACTCGTGGGATTAACTATGATCATGGGAGGAATGAAGTTCGGAGAACAGCATTTTAATCTGAAAGGCTCATCATCGTTTCTTTCAACAATTTTTGTAATTGCCGGTATAGGATTATTTATTCCGGGGGTGATTGCGCCTGATCTTCTTCCAAAGTATGAAATTTTTCTGATAGTGATTTGCCTATTGCTGTATGGAATTTTTGTAAGGCTGCAGTCAAAAGAGCATAGTTACTTTTTCACTTATACAGAGAAAGGTGAAAAAATTATTCAGAAAAATGAGCCGGAGCTGGAAAAAGCGAGCGGATTATATCACGGAACAATGCTTGTCATCACTATCGCTCTTATTTCAATTCTTGCCGAATATCTTTCCATAACTCTTGATAACAGCATAGAGGTTCTTGGACTTCCTGAAGGACTTGCTGCATTAGTAATTTCATTAATTATAGTATCACCGGAAAGCCTGACAGCCATCAGAGCAGGTATGGCAAATAATATGCAGAGAGCTATAAACATCTCATTGGGCTCTGCACTTTCAACAATAATGCTAACAATACCGGCTGTACTTCTTGTGGGAATTATTGCACACAGAGAAGTGATCTGGGCTTTGACACCTGTTCAACTGGTAATGGTAATCCTTTCTTTGGCAATTGGCCTCTTAAGTACAAATCGCGGTGAAACGAATGCTCTTCAGGGATTCATCCACTTTATACTTTTCCTCACATTTGTATTCATGATATTTTTGTAACCGATTACTGCATCGTTAAATAATTCGACAAAAGTACCGCTCGAAACAGAAATTCTGTATTTAAATTCCATCTTGCACCCCCTGTAAATACATGTAAATGAATGTTATTCCGTTTTTAATAGCAGGAATAAACGATATATTTATTTGTTCAAATCAAATTCAAAAAGACAACCTATAAAGATGAAAAATTACAAATTTTTCTTTCTGATTCCGGTGTTATGTATTGTTGCAATTTCTGCGTTTAAGTATGTCCCATCAGAAATGCCATCAGGCAATTCAGGGACTAAGATAGCTGGAGATTCGGTAATTTATAATAATACAGAATATCTGAAAGATGTAAGAAGATCCAATGACGGAACAATGGGTTTCGAAGTTCCTCTATCAGAAATTATGGGTAGAGAGCAAAAATACGGTCCGCTCAAATCGCTTCGAATTCCAAGAAAAGAAGATGAACATGAAGGACCTGACAGAACTCATTTAAAGCAAAATCCAAATTCGCCTGATATTTCTCAGTACCCACCTAAAAAAGTTAATGGTAATAACAATCAGGTAATGTCTCCTCAGACAACCGGGGTTAATTTTAACGGAGCTAATCTTACAGGTACAAATCCAACTGGCTCTTTTCCACCAGATGATATGGGTGAAGTCGGTCCTACACAATACATTGTGCATGTGAATGGTAGAATTGTTTCTTATTTGAAATCAACAGGTGTAGCAGATGGTGTGATAAATACGACTACTGACAATTTTTTTGCAAGTGTAATGACACCGCCAATCGCTTCAAATTTTACTTCAGATCCAAGATTAAGATATGACAGGTTAACCAAGAAATGGTATTTTCTGATAATTGATGTACCGGGTGGCGGAGGCACAATTGCAAACAGAGTATTGTTAGGTGTAAGCCCGGATAGTGTAATTAAAGCTTCAACTGTTTTCACTTATTTTTTCTACCAGCATACAGCCACTTTCTGGGACTATCCTACATTAGGAATTGATGTTAATGCTCTTTATGTAGGAGGGAATTTATTTACTTTTGCAGGAGCGTTCTCAAATACTATAGGTATTGTTATCAGAAAGTCATCAATTCAAGCTGCAGGTCCTATGGTAACAACAAATCTGGGAAATTTGCTTGTCTCGAATGTCGGTCCATACACTCCGCAGGGAGTTGACAATCCCGATCCGGCTTCTACTGAAGGTTATTTCATAGGTGTAGATAACTCAAGTTTTAGCTTGCTCCAGATCCGAAGGGTTTCAAATCCTGGAACTGCCCCGACAGTTTCAGCAAATATTCCGCTGACAGTTCCGACTACTGCTTCTCCGCTATTAGTTAATCACTTGGGTAATACAGGCGGCAATAACGGAAGACTTGATGTTCTTGATGACAGACTTTTTCAGGCACAAATAAGAAATAATTCATTGTGGACAGTACATAATGTAGGCGTTAGCAATACAGGTGTTTCAGTTTCAGCAACAAGAACAGGTTCAAGGTGGTATCAGATTGATAATCTTTCAACAGCTCCGACCCTTACTCAGTCAGGTACAGTCTTTGACAATAGTGCAAGCATAAATAATTACTGGATACCTACTATTGCAACTTCAGGACAGAATCATTCAGCAATGGTTTTCTCCTTTTCAGGAGCAAGTACAAGAGTGAACATGGGAAGTGTTGGAAGGCTTTCGTCAGATGCATTAGGTTCTATGGAAACTCCTGTTCTGATCTCAAATTCATCTACGGCTTATAATCCTCCAAGTGATCCTGGTGGAGCGCAGGGAAGAAGATGGGGTGATTACTCAAGTATAACTGTTGATCCTAATGATGATATGACCTTCTGGGCAATCGGACAATGGGTAAGTGGTGCAAATAATTACGGATGTTATGTAGCTCAGCTCAAGGCACCCCCGCCTGCAACTCCTACAAGCACGAGTCCTGCACAGATTCCTGTAGGAGCAAGTGTTGCTGTTACTTTAACAGGTACAGTTGTTTCAGGTTCAGGATTTTTCGATCCAGGTTCAGGCTTTGCTAACAGATTAGCCGTTAGTATTGACGGTGGCGTTGTAGTAAATTCTGTTACCTATGTTAATGCAACTACGATCAACCTGATAGTGAATACAACAGCAGCTGCATTTAATACAACAAGAACTGTTACTGTAACTAATCCTGATGGACAATTTACATCAGCTGCAATATTTGCTGTTCTGCCCGTTGAGCTTGCTTCATTCACTTCAACTGTAAATAAGAATGATGTGAATTTGAAATGGAGCACTACAACTGAAGAAAATAATTCGGGATTCGATATTGAGAGAAAATTATCTGCCGATCTTACATGGCAAAAAATAAATTTTGTTTCAGGACATGGAAATTCAAATAATGCTGTGAACTATGAATTTGCTGACAGAAAGCTTGCAACAGGGAAATATAACTACAGACTAAAGCAGATAGATTATAACGGTAACTTTAAATATTATGATCTCGGAGCAGAAATTATTGTTGGAGTTCCGGCTGTATTCAGTTTAACACAAAACTATCCGAACCCTTTCAATCCTGCGACAAAAATAGATTATCAGCTGCCGGAGGTTTCAAGAGTTTCTATAAAGATATATGATCTTTCCGGAAAGGAAGTATCATCATTGATAAGTGAGCAGAGATCTGCAGGATATTATACTGCTAATTTCAATGCATCAAATTTTTCAAGCGGAATATATTTCTATGTAATGAATGCAGAAGGGATCTCCGGAAGCAAATTTACATCAGTAAAGAAAATGCTGCTGGTTAAATAATTTCTTAAGAATGCTTTTGACGAAATAAGCCGAAAGTATTTTTTAGATACAAAAAAGAGCCTGAGGAGAAATACCTCAGGCTCTTTTGTTTTTACTTCTCAATTCTTTGTGTACAGAATGGTTGAACTATATTTGCAGATTCTAACCTTTCTTTTTACTTCAGTAATACCATTCTCTTTGTTGAATTAAATTCACCTGCATTCAACCTATAAAAATATACTCCGCTTGATAAAGCAGAAGCATTAAAATCTACAGTATGATATCCCGCTGTAATAATTCTATCTGCAAGAATTGCAAGCGACCTTCCCGTTATATCAAATACTTCGATCTTAACTTTAGAGTCAACCGGCAGGTCAAAATTTATTTTTGTGGTAGGATTGAAAGGGTTAGGATAGTTCTGTGACAAATAAAATTGTACCGGAATTCCAACAATAACTTCATTTGATAAGTTATAGTAATTATATGAACCGTTAAAATCTTTCTGTTTCAGTCTGTAATTATATTTACCGGTTACTACATTATTATCATTGAAAGAATAATTCACGGGAATATTAATAGATCCGTTTCCGGTTATACTTCCAACCTTGCTCCATATAGCGGCATCGGTTGATAATTTCCTTTCAACTTCAAATGCTGCATTATTAATTTCAAATGCAGTTGTCCAGTGCAAACTTACATTGTTTCTGATTACAGATGAATTAAATGCGGACATTTCTACAGGCAATGGAGATGGGCTTTGAAGAGATACTTTAAAAGTAGGTTTTGACGGATCATTTGTTGAAATATCCATTGTAGCATTTTCCACATCAAACATTGATGGATCGCCATGTCTCGGCATTGGAACAAAAGGATTACACATTACTTTAAAAAGTCCGCTATCACCAGGCACTATAGCTCCCGGTAAAGAAGAAATAAGTGAATATTTACTTGCATATGTTCCATTAAATACAACCCCTGAGATAGTTAAGTTTCCTGTTCCGCTGTTCTTCAAATAAAAGTTTAAAGTATCTATCGAGCCTCCGGCACTATTATTTGTCAGAATAGAATCAGATGGTGAATTTAATTTTGCACAGGAACTTATTGTTCCCAGTGTTTTGTAAAGTGTAATTCTTGCGCTGTCTAATGTTCCACCGATATTAGTTACTCCATCGTACAATAAAAGCTTCCAGTTACCCGTACCGCTGTTCGCATTTAATCCGTTCAACCCCCTGAAAGAATAATCCGGCTTAAAGAATCCATTTAAATATGGCTGAGTTCCCTGTATCCAGAATGACGATGCAGAGTCAACAGCTGTTGCATTTGTTATACCGGTTGTTGAGCCGCCTGAATATGGGTTTTCACAAAAAATACATTTGCTGTTCAATGCTAAGTTTGTAACCGGTGTGGATAACGCAACATTAATATCGGCAACTCTTGTATGTCTTAAAGAAATCTTTACTTTTGTTTTAAGTATTTTAAAATTTGTAAATGCAGGTGAGCTTGTTCCGGAAAACACTCCGCCTGAAGTAGGAATGGTTGTTGGACCTGTAATTTTACTCTCGACACTTGTAATACTTCCAACTGCATAATAACACATGTTAGTCGTATCAGGTGCATGAATTGGGAATAAAGCACGGTTACTGCTATTGTCTAGCGAAGTTAAATAATACTGTACCTGTGTTTCCCAGCCAAATCCGGGGATTTGAAAAGTAAAAGTATTTGAAGCTTGTATAGTGAATGATGCAGAATCAAAAGCAGACCATCCCGCATTATTTTTATTAGACCTGTAAATTACTTTTGGTGATGTTGCATCTACTGATCCACCGCCTAGATCTGTTATATTTGCAGTGAAAGTTCTCGGATATGTTGAATTATTGGATTCAATATTATCATGAACTATAGTTGGAGCAATTATATCAACTCCTTGTGCAATCTTAACTGAATTATAAGCATTCACCCTTCCATATCCAAAATAAGGATTCCACTGTCCATAAGTTTTAGCAGAATCATATGCAATATTATCTATTTTATCACAGCCTCTTAAAAGAAAATCTTTTACCTGTGCTGTAGTAAACGAAGTATTGACACAATATATCAGACCCGCAACACCGGCTGCATTCGGACAAGAACATGATGTTCCGTTAAAGTCAAATGTATAATCTCCTGCAGTTCCAGCTGAGGTATTGTAACCATTGGTACCTTGTCTGTCCGTAGTTACAACTATAGTCGGAGCAACTAATTCTATGTCGCCATAGTAAGATGAATTACCATCGGATTGAGTAGTACCTCCGTAATTTCCTCCCCACCAGTATTGATTGCCTGTCCCCGGAGCTTTTTTCTGATCGTATGCAGTTGATGCTCCAACGCAAATAACATTTCGCATGTAAGAAGGGTACGAAGGTGGATTTCTTCCTTCATTACCGGATGAAAATAAGATCGTACATCCTTTACCGCTGTTACCTGAAGTCGCACAGTTATCAATTGCTGTACTAAGAGCTGAAGATGGAGAGCCGCCTCCCCAGCTGTTGCTAAGTACTGCAGCCCCATTAGACTGTGCTTTAGTAAAAGCAGCAATGATATAAGAATTAGCAGCACTGCCGCCGGCATCAAAGATCTGATAGGATTTTATTTTACAGCCGTAAGCAATTCCTGCGATACCTAATGAATTATTACCGGTGGCACCAATTATTCCTCCTGTACATGTACCATGTGAATTTGGATCTGTGACCACACTATTCACAGGAGGAGTAGTTGTCGCATTGTAACCTGCAAGAAGATTATTTCTAAGATCGGGATGAGTTGAATCAATTCCGGTATCAAGGATGCCGATTTCCACTGAACTGTTGCCGGTAGTTACATCCCATGCCTGATCAACTTTCATATCTGAACCTGAAAGACCGTTGTATGTAGTTGCATCAACTCCGTTAGAAGAAGCGTTTGCTGTGATAACTTGTCCGGTATTTTTTAAAGCCCACTGCACTCCAAACTGTGTATCATTAGGAGTGAAATTCAGAAGACAAAGATCAGGATAAATAAAATTCGGCTCGGAATATTCAAACAGTCCTGATTGAAAATAAATTTCCGATAGATCTAATGAGGTTTTTCTATTATTGTTAAAAGTTTTTAACCTGTACTGCTTATTTCCCGGATAACTTTCAATTATCTGAACACCATTTTGCATGTTCAGTAATTCCAGTTTACTTTTGTCAGTTTCGTGCTTCAGATTTAATATAAATTCATCTGAGCAGATAATAATTATCTTGTAGTTATCTGTGTAATATGCAGGAGAGGAGAACTTTATCAGATTTTGCTTTGAAGAAAGTCTGCTGATATAGTTTTGCACTTTAGAGGAAGCATATCCGTCTTTGAAGATTACTTCATAAGTATTGCTGTAGGAATTTTTAAGTACATCACCGACATCGACAACTGTTCTCAGCTCCTTTTCAAGTGCTGCTTTATCCTGCCCAAGTTCGTTTGTAACAATTATTACCCTATCATCTCGTTGATTAAGGGTAATTTTCTGACCGAAGTAATAGTAATGATCAATAGCATATAATTGATCGAATGCAATTATACATAATAATCCCGCGATAATGTTTTTCATAGAGATTTATTTTAAATCGGGCAGATTTAAAAATTATTTTAAAAGCACCATTCTTTTTGTAGATGTAAATTCTCCCGCTTTTATTCTATAAAAATAAACTCCGCTTGTAAAAGTAGAAGAATTAAGTTCAACAGAATGAGAGCCGGCATTTATAATTCCGTCTATCAGGACTGCTTTTGTTTTTCCTTCGATATCAAAAACCTCTAACCTGACAATCGAACTGACCGGCAGATCAAAGTTTATCTTTGTTGAAGGATTGAATGGATTTGGGAAGTTTTGGGATAAGCTGAACTTTTCCGGAATTCCAACTATTACTTCATATGCTAAGTAATAGTATTTATATTTTCCATTAAAGTCCAATTGCTTTAATCGGTAACCATATGAACCTGCTGTGACATTGTTATCAGTGAATGTATAATTAATTGGAATTTTTGTATTTCCATGTCCGGATACATTTCCTAAACTGCGCCATGTTTCAGCTGCGGATTTTCTTTCTATGTCAAACCCGGCATTGTTGATCTCATAGTTTGTAGTCCAGTTAAGCCTGACATGATTTATTCCTGCACTTGCAGAAAAGCTTACAAGCTCTACCGGCAGTACTACATTAAGATCACCCGACATTAGCGGAGCATGAAACAGGCAGATAAAGTGATAAGATCCGGGAACATTAATTATATACATAAAATTAGGTGTTGTGGCATCCATTGGACTGTCCCATGGGTTAGCTCCGGGTGGAAGTGTTGACCCATTAGTTCCGTCACATGTAGTAGTATGAAATCCTTCTACCCATTGAAAATTGAGAGTATCTCCAACTGTCCCATTTATAGAATTGGGAGCAAAAAATCTCGTATTAACTGTTATGTTAATAATTGTACAGTAAGCATTTGAGCTTAACAGAAACAAAAAAAGTAAAAGAGTCGATTTCATAAAATTATTAAATATATGTTCACCGGAACAGGATATTCTATTTCGGTGTTTTTCGGCTCGTTTTTAAAAGCTTTACTGATTCAATTGAATATAACAAGTTGGATCGGCTTTTACTTTACCAATACCATTCTCTTTGTGGAAACAAAATCTTCAGCCTTCATTCGGTAAAAATATATTCCGCTTGAAGCCGTCTGAGCATTCCATTGATAGGTATATGAACCCGCATTAAGTTTAGTATTTATTAACTCGGCAACTTCCTTTCCCTGTGAATCATAAATTCTTATCGAAACTTCTGAATTCTTCGGAAGATCAAATTTAAAATTTGTAACCGGATTGAAAGGGTTCGGATAATTATTTCCTAAGTCAAATTTATCAGGAATTCCCGATGATATATTTGTTATACCTGTTGAGTTTCTTTTTATTATAATAAGCGATGAAGTGCTTGAAGCTGAATCAAGATCTGTGTAAGCCCATGCATTCCAGGTGCAAAGTAATGAATCACTTCCTCCGAATGTTCCGGCAACTGAATCAAGAAGGCTTCTTCGGATCGAGAATGAAGAATCCGCGCCGCCGTTATTGCTGATAAATTTGAATTCCGGAAAGCCAGTCTTTTTTATTTTCCATGCATATCTTATTGAAGGATGCAAGCCTGCGCTTGACCAGGTAAAAGTATACGGACTTGGATTATTTACGTTCGTATTTATCTGAGTAAAATTAGGTGGATAGGTATTCGCAAAAGTTTTTAAGGCAAGTCGGATAGTAAATGCTCCATCAGTTGTATCTCCGTTAGAAGGATTTCCGGTTTCATATATTCTAATTTTTGATTGTGTTGAGCTGGCAATATAAGGAATTGTCCAGGGATATGTTCTTGTCTGTGCAGGAATATTTGTTGCAATTTCTGTCCATGAAGTACCATTGTTCGTTGAAAGTTCAATGTTAACATTTGTTGTTATTCCTGCCCCCCACCAGATCGAAGATACGTTGCCCGTTCTGAAAGTTTCCCCTCCGTTTGGCGTGCCTAATATTAACTGTCTGGAAGCGGGTCCTATACAGCCGGCAGATTCAGCTCTTGATCTTATTAAAGCTGATGGCTGAGAACCCAATGTCATTGTGACTGCGCCTGCAACATATACATCACAATAGCTCATGATAGTTCCTATAGTTTGATGTCTTGGTCCGCTGTAGCAGCCGCCTTCTATTTGTTCGCATGTATCTATCGGACCTCCTGCCCAACTGCAATTATGAGTATGAGGCGATCCGAAATTATGTCCAAGTTCATGAGCAGATACTTCAATATTGTAGGAATAGTTTGGAAGCAGATTTGAGCCAGCGTTTAATGATGTAGCCAAACCATAACCAAAATTTGTGTTGCAAAGTACATCCAAGTAAGCAATTCCTGCAACATCAACATCCTGTCTTCTGGAAAGTAAGTGAACAACGGTACGCTGAACACTACTTTGGTTATTTAACCATTCAGTTCTGAGATTAGTAAGCATTTGATTTCCTGATGCTGTTGAACTATATGGATCTGCAACAGTCCATATTCTTATATAGGGCACAGTCATTTGAACATTTTCATCATGTAGATACACTGCAGATACTCCAGCCATTTGTGCAAGTGCCCATGCAGTTGCAGTAGGTATAGAGCTGCCGTATGTGTTATAGCTTAAAAAATCCACATCGATTGCAATATTTGCTTTTAATAAAGTTGTTGTTAATTTTTCACCTGAGCCGTCCTTGTTAATTTTTTTCATTTCCTCTCTGATAGATGCAGGAAGCTCAGCATCATTTGTTCCGCATTTGAATTTTGTTCCTGTTGTCCTTTTACTTTCCTGAAATATTACATAAGATGAATTAATATCTTTTTCATTAAGTGAACCGATTGTATATGTGTCATTTCCTGCAATCAGATATCCGGAAAGCTGTTCATTATATATTGTTATAAAAACGAATGACTTGTCGAATCCGTTTATTTTACCTGTATAAGAAATTATGAGATCATTTTCTTTCAGAGAAACTTCCTGATTTCCTGCTGCAGTACGGTTAATAAATTTTGTACCACTTTCAGTTACATTAAATTTAATGAGATCAAGAGTTATATTGACATTCTGCTTAAGCGGCAGGGATATTGAAAGACTGTAATTTTTTTCAGCGAATAGCTGTCTTAAAACTTCTGCATCAGGCTGAAGTATTAAAGCGTCTTTAACTTCTTTATCCACTAAGTTTTTCTGAGATATAGAAAGGTTGTTTTTAAGTGAGAAAAGATTTGTTACTGACTTTTGAGCATAGGTCAGAGATGTAAGTAATAAGAAAATAATAACCGGTAAAATCCTTTTCATTTTATCTTAATTTGGTTTTTTTATGTATAATTAAACATAATCAATTAGAATGGTTAATTCAACAATTATGGGTGTATTTTTAAGGTTTTGGGAGCTTATTTTTAAACATATTGAATAGAAAAAAAGTTTTTATATCCGGGGGGACAGGTTATATTGGTAAAAGCATTATTATGTGCTTATTAGCAAAAGGTCACGAGGTATATGCACTTGCAAGAAAAGGCTCTGAAATAAAGCTTCCTGAGGGCTGCAATGTTATAATCGGAGATGCTCTAAAAGCAGAAACATTTCATGATAAAATTTTTCCATGTGATACTTTCATTCAGTTGACAGGAGTTGCTCATCCCGGTCCCGGAAAAGATAATTTATTCCGCGAAATCGATCTTGCCTCTGTAACGGCATCAGTAAAAAATGCAAAGGAAGCCGGGATAAAGAATTTTATATATATCAGTGTAACAAATCCTTCTCCGTTCCTTAAAGCATATGTTGATGTAAGAATTGAAGGAGAACGACTTATAAAAGAAAGCGGAATGAACGGTTATATTGTTAGACCATGGTATGTTATTGGTCCCGGTCATTATTGGCCATTGATCTTAACTCCAATGTACATTATTGCCGGCATGGTCCCATCTTTAAAAGATAAAGCAATAGATTTTGGATTAGTAAAGCTTGACAGAGTAGTTAAGTCTTTACTTTATGCAGTTGAAAGTCCAATGCCCGGAATACGAATTATAACAATGCGTCAGCTTAAAAGAACATGAGAACCTATGGATTTGGAACTATAAAACATACATTCAATTTAGACTTAATAAGAGTTAATTTAAATCAAACATATAGATTATGGTTAATCATGAAGATAACGTCCATTCAGTTACAGTTTTCAGAAGCGGCAATGAAGCACTGATCGCACTTGCTAAATCAATGCTGGATGAAGCAGATATCAGATATAGTGTTATGGGTGAAGGAGTAGAAAATTTAATAGGAATAGGTGTGGTTGGAACGGGCTTTAACCCTGTAACCGGCGAAATTCAGATCCAGGTGCTGGAAACAGATGCACAACAGGCTCGTACACTTTTAGAAGGGCTGGAAGATTCAAAACCCGAATAAAAATTACATTTAAATACTCTTAATTAAAATCTTATGCGGAAATATCTCTTTAAATTCTGTTTTCTGCTTTTAGTTTTATTCGTTCTGTCAAATAATGTTTTGTTTGCAGATGCAGGACCAAAGCCTTCAATGCATTTCACACTGGTATATGATAAAGGTCTTGAAGGATTACAGGTAAATACAGGATTTCAGCTTGGCTCTGACACTCTTAATGCAGCCTTGTTTGATACTCTCAAAACAATGGGTCCTCAGAGATTTACAGTTGATCACGATAAGGGTAAGTCAATGGCATATGGATATAAGGATTTTAACAGGATAATTATTAGATTTAATGATAAAGAAAGAATAAGCAATATTTTTGAAAGAAATAGCTTCAACTCTGATTTTAAAGTAACCGTAAGAGAAAATGATCTGCTGGTAGAGGATGTTACTTCTTTCTGGACATCTACAAGAACGCTTCCATTCTTTTTTAAATCACTTATCTTAACCCTTCTTCTTGAGCTTGGTACAGCATGGATTTTTATTAAGCTTACAAGAAGAAATTATTCAATTCTGCTTTACCTTCTTCTTGCAAATTTAATAACCATACCTTTGGTTTGGTTTGGCTTCACCCTTATTCCAAATATTTTTATAGGGATAATCATAGGCGAGATCTTTGCTTTTGTTTTTGAAGCTCTGTTCATTAATTATTTCTGTAAGAATTATATTTCAATGAAGTCTTCATTTATTCTAAGCTTTCTTGCAAACTCAGTCAGCTTTTTTGTCGGCGGAGTTCTTATAATTTTTTCAGTATTCATTTGAGCTCAACTTGAGATAATTACCTTTAAGCACGATGCACATATTATTATATTTATTAATTAATACTTCATCAGACCGGATATAAAAAACATTTGAAAAAACTTCGACAGGTAATAGCCCTTGGAGGCGGGGGCTTTTCAATGGAACCTGAAAACCCTCTTTTAGATAAGTACATTTTAAATTCCTGTGGTAAAGAAAAACCTAAAATATGCTTTTTTGCAAATGCCGGCGGGGATGCGCAGGATTATATTGACAGGTTTTATGATTCATTTGAAAAGCAGAATTGCATTCCTTCCCACATATCCTTATTAGATCTTCCAAAAGGTAATCTCGAAAACATTATTCTTGGCAACGATATTGTTTTTGTCGGAGGCGGTAGCACTCGTATTCTCATGATGCAGTGGAAAAAATTCGGCATCGATAAGATAATGCGTAAAGCATGGGAACAGGGAATTGTTCTTTCGGGAATGAGTGCCGGAGCAATCGTATGGTTTCAGGACGGATTATACAATCCTACTGATAAAGATCTGATGAGGATAGACTGCCTTGGATTTGTAAAAGGAAGCTTTTGCCCTCATTATGATGAAAGAACCGAACTGAGAAGATCATATAGAGATCTGGTTGCAACCGGAAAAATAAAAGCGGGATACGGAGCAGAAGATTATTGCGGGCTGCACTTTATTGGTAATGAATTATATAATGTGATCTCTTCTCGAAAAAACGCTGTTGCTTACAACGTTAAAAAATCTGTCCGGACTTATCAGGAAACAAAAATGGAAACAGTATTTCTTGGATATGATACTGAGTTTTTTATTTTAAAAGAAAATCCACATAAAAAAGAAGAAAGTAAATTAGCAGAATCAGCAGACAGCCTTAATTCCATGACAATTGATAAAGCTGCACCCGTAGAAAAAATTGATAAAAGAAATATATCGGATGATGATAATACAAGGATCATTCTGAACTATATAGACCGTATCAATCATCATGATATTGATGGATTGCTTGAATTGATGAGCGATGATCATGAATTTTCAGATTCGACAGGTGTGAATATACATGGCAAGGAAGAAATGAAGCTTGCATGGTTTGATTTCTTCATTCACTTTCCGGATTATACAATTCTACCTGATGAAATAATTACAGATAAAAACACAGGTGCCGTTTTCGGAATTGCAAAAGGAACATACTTTGATGAAGGGGAGCTTGAAGAAAAAAATAAATTTAAAGTGCCTGCTTCCTGGAAAGCTTCTTTTAAGGATGGAAAAGTTTCTGAGTGGAAAGTGTATGCTGATTTTGATCAGGTAAGAAAAATTATTCTGTCAAAAAATATAAGCAGCAATTAAATGGTAATATTAGTGGACATGGATGGTGTAGTTGCAGATTTTGAAGGAGATTTTCTCCGACAATGGAAAGCGCAGCATCCCGATAAGGATTTTATTGATATGAAGGATAGGGAAGGCTTCTACCTGAAGTTTCAGTATCCGAAAGAATATCATAAATTTGTAGAAGATATTTATTATGCTCCAGGTTTCTATAAAAATCTGCCTGTCTACATAGGCTGCAAAGAAGCCCTTAAGAGAATGACAGACGAAGGTCATGTAGTTTATCTGTGTACTTCTCCAATGTTACCTCAATTCCATAATTGCGTACTTGAAAAATATGAATGGGTTGAAGAGCATCTTGGGAATGAATGGGTACGGAAAATAATAATGACTGCAGATAAAACTATGGTACGCGGGGATATTCTTATTGACGACCGACCGGACATGAAAGGAGCAATTACTCCGGAATGGGAACATGTACTTTACGATCAGCCTTACAACAGCAAAGAAAATAAAAGACGGCTTACCTGGGATAATTATCACGAAGTTCTTTTTGGTTCGAAGTGATGTAATTTTTGTTCGCGCCAAGCTCGCAAAGGCGCAAAGAAAAATAGAAGTGAGCTTTAATATTTTTGTTTCATTGCTTTTATTTAAAGAATAACTTTTAAAAGTTTTTAAGTAATAACTATTTCAATAAAAGCTTTGCGCCTTTGCGCCTTTGCGCCTTTGCGAGCATTGCGTGAGTTCGCTTTTGCTTTGCTTGAAATTACTTTAAGCTTTACGTTAAATAAATAATTTTTCTTATGAAAAGGATAAAACTAAATATCGACGGAGTAATGGATTTTATCTCTAAAAAAGAGATAGAAGATATGCGCGAAAAAATTAATGAAGCTAAATCGATGCTTAAAAACAGATCCGGAAAAGGCAGCGAATATATCGGCTGGCTTGATCTTCCTTCATCTATCACTAAGGATGAGCTAAAAGATATTGAAAAAAGCGGTGACCTGATAAAAGATAATTCTGATATTGTTGTTGTGATCGGCATAGGAGGTTCATACCTTGGAGCCAGAGCTGTAATAGACTCTCTTTCAAATAATTTCCCATACCTTCAAACAACAAAAAAAAGGAAAGCTCCGTTAGTAATCTTTGCCGGAAACAATATTGGAGAAGATTATTTATTTGACCTTACAGAGCATCTCGATAAAATTGATTATTCTTTAATTGTAGTTTCAAAATCAGGAACAACCACAGAACCTGCACTTGCTTTCAGGATCTTAAAAAATCATTTAGTAGATAAATACGGTGAGAAGAAATCAAAGGACAGAATATTTGCAATAACAGATAAAACAAAAGGCGCATTAAAAAAGCTTGCGGATAAAGAAGGGTATAAATCTTATGTAATTCCTGATGATGTAGGCGGAAGATATTCCGTTCTGACTCCTGTCGGATTGCTTCCGATTGCTGCTGCCGGATTTGATATACGCGAGCTTGTAGAAGGCGCAGCAGAAATGGAAAAATTTCTTAACAAAGAAGAGGATATATTTGACAATCCCGCTGACCTTTATGCGGCTGTAAGGAATATACTTTATAAAAAAGATAAGCTCATTGAAATAGTTGCAAGCTATCAGCCATCAATGAATTATTTTATTGAATGGTGGAAGCAGCTTTACGGCGAAAGCGAAGGAAAAGATGAAACAGGTATCTATCCATCGGGAGTGAATCTTACGACCGACCTTCATTCTATGGGGCAGTATATGCAGGAAGGTATGAGAAAAATAATGGAGACAGTTCTGTTTGTTGAGACAGCTAAAGAAAAATTAATAGTACCCAAAGAAGATGATGATACTGACGAGTTGAATTACATAGCGGGCAAGAGAATTAATGAGATCAACGAAGCCGCAAAAGATGGAACAGTTCAAGCACATAAAGATGGTAATGTCCCGGTTATGCAGATATTAATTCCTGAACTTAACGAAAGATATTTAGGACAATTAATTTATTTCTTCGAAAAAGCTTGCGGTGTCAGCGGATATATTCTCGGCATCAACCCATTCGACCAGCCCGGCGTTGAAGCGTATAAGAAAAATATGTTTAAGATATTGGGTAAGCCCTGATCTGTCATCTAGATATGTCGTTCCCGAACGCTTTAATCGGAGATCCCATCATTCCGCAAAGCGGCGAATGATTTGTCCTGACAGGTTCTTTATCCTGTCAGGTCGCTTTTCATTATGAAGTTTTTGTAGGGACAGGTCGCGACCTGTCCCTACTAAATCCTCACCATTTTTTACCTCATATCCCTTCCCACGATTGAATATATTTTCAGTCTACAATAATCATATCAAACATGAAAAAATATTTTTTGTTCTTCTTTCTTCTTTTATTTATTCAGAATTCATATTCTCAGATAAGCTCCGATATAATAAAAAACATTTACAGTATCCGCGACAGCAGAGATACCTCAGGTATAAAAATTTTATTGTCCGGTCTAAAGTTAGACGATAAGGATCTCGTTACAAGAAGCCTTAGCGCTTTAGCTGACATTGCAGATTCAAATTCCGTTAATGAAATTAATGCATTACTTGGCTCTTCCTCTGATGAAGACATTCAGAAAATGAGCGCTTTTGCACTCGGGCAGATAAATACAAAAAATTCTGTTCAGTATCTAGAATCTGCTCTGAACAATCTTTCAATTAAAGATAAAGCAAAAGCAGAAATTTTAAATTCGTTAGGGAAGATCGGAAATGCAGCTTCTCTGGAGCTCGTAAGTAATTTTGAAAGTAGCGAAACCGGAATTAATGAAGCTCTTGCCTTATCAATTGGAAGATTTGCCGGAAGAAAGATCGTAAGGGCAGAGGGTGTTTTAAAATTAAATAAATTATTCAGTTCCGGTAACATCAATATTAAGCGAACTGCAGCATATGCCTTTTTCAGAATAGCTGATGCAGAACATCTTAAGTCAGCTCAGCAAGAAATATATGATATGACTAAAGACTCTGATTCAATGATAAGATCATGGGGCTTCGCAGCGTTGGGTAGGATAAAAGACGGTTTACTTTTAAAATATATTCAGGGCTACAACAAAAAAAATGATGATCAAAAAGTTGATATAGCAAGAATAAATGCACTTGCGGGATATGATCTGAAAAAATTTCCTGAATTCAGCAGAATAACATCAAGAATATTTATTGATTATTTCGAATCTTCAATTGGGAACATTAGAATATCTGCTATGGATGCAGCGGGAAGATTGTATTCAGGTTATGATAAAAACAACAGTGAACTAAAAGCAGATGCAGATGAAATTTCTGAAAATCTGAAACACATATCTTTAATGAACAGCCAGCCATATTCAATTAGAGCTTCAGCACTTATCAATTATTCAAAAATTAAAAAGAGTGAAGCTAAGCTATTAGTTATGAAGACATTATCATCCGACCCTGACTTTAATATGAAGAGAGCAGCTATTGATGCAAGTGCTGATCTTAATGATCCGCTGATCTTTAAAGAAATGCGAGACTCAATTACAAAAATTGTACAGAGATATGCTGATTCACATCCTGATATTTCACGTGAGATTGTCGGAAGTGAAGACCTTGCTAAAATATACAGGGGATATACAGGACTTCTTACAAATTATATCCGCACTCCCGATGTAAATGATAGGAATATTCTGAGACTTATATTCGGAGAATTCCTTTCATCAAAAGATGCTGAAATAGTTTCTAATTGTATTCAGGGCTTATCAGATTCTATATATGTAAACAACACACAGTGGAACGATGAAGACAAACTCATTTTTGATTTTGAATTTAAAGTTCTGCAATTGCCAAAAGATTTTGATGTGATGACAAGCTTTATTGACGCAGCTGGAGATATGAAAGTTACTTCTCTCGTTCCTGAACTTGTAAAACTTCTTTCCTATCCTGATTTAATGATAGCCCGCAAATCTTCCGAAGCTTTAAAAAAATTAACAGAAAATGAGTTTCCTGTTAATACTTCTTCCTTAATGAACGAAGAAAGATTTAACCGTTCAATGACACGAATGAATGAAAAATATATTGCTGAGATAAATACAAATAAAGGTAAGATCACAATTGAATTATTTAATGACATAGCTCCGATGTCAGCATCCAACTTTATTGATCTTTCTGAAAGCGGCTACTATAATGGTACAATATTTCACAGAGTTGTCCCGAATTTTGTAATTCAGGGCGGCGATAATACGGGAACAGGATTCGGAAGCCCGGATTATTCTATAAGAAGCGAATTCTCTCCGTTGAATTATGAACGTGGAGTTGTTGGTATGGCATCAAGCGGAAAAGATACCGAAGGATCACAATTCTTTATAACTCATACTCCGCAATATCATCTCGATGGAAAATATACGATCTTTGGATTCGTAACAGATGGAATGGAAGTGGTGGATAAAATTATAGTTGGTGACAAGATAGAGAGTGTAAAGATAGTGAGGAAATAATAACAATATAATCCTGACAGGTTTTCAATCCATGGATTCCTTCCCCCTCGCTCTGTCATCCCTGCGAAAGCAGGGATGACAGAAATCGATGGAACGCATTTTATCAAACACCGACACTATCTTATCACCCCATACTGTCATCCCTGCGAAAGCAGGGATCCCGTAGATCAATGTAATGCATTTTATAAAACTCCGATATTATCCTATCTTATATTCGAATTACTAATTCTACAAAATAAATAAATTATTCCACATGCAAAAAACTTTTTGTGTTTACATAATGACAAACAAAAAGGATGGAGTTCTTTATATTGGTGTAACTAATAATCTTTTGCGTAGAGTAAAGGAACACAAAGAAAAGAAAGTTGAAGGCTTTACTAAGAAATACAATTTGGATAAGCTTATTTATTTCGAATATGGAGACTATGTTAACTCAGCAATTGAAAGAGAAAAAGTATTGAAGAAATGGAAAAGGCAATATAAAATTGAACTTATTGAGAAGATGAATCCGGAATGGAATGATCTTTATTATGAATTAGGTGGGGAATAGTTTTAATTAAAATAAATTCTTCCACGCATTCGCGAAGATTATCTTCCCTCCGATAGGGATTTCCCGATTATTACTTCCCATACTGTCATCCCTGCTTGTATACCCTCACATTGTCATCCCTGCGAAAGCAGGGATCCCGGAAATCATTGGAATGAATTTTATAAAACGCAAATTCTAATCTTTTATATAGGCGAAAGTATTAAAGTGGTGGAATAGGTATTCTCCCGCGCATACGCGAAGTTCGGGATCCCTGCTTTCGCAGGGATGACAGTTTAGGGGGTGAGAATAAAAGGGAATGACAGAACTGGAGGGGGTAGTAAAATTAATAAATTCTTCTGCGCATACGCGAAGCTCGGGATCCCTGCTTTCGCAGGGATGACAATGTAGGGGGGGCATCAATAAAAGGGAATGACAGTATTGATGGGGTAGTGAAATTAATAAGTTCTTCCGCGCATACGCGAAGTTCGGGATCCCTGCTTTCGCAGGGATGACAGTTGAGAGAGGATGACAATGTTTTTTGTTTTCCTTAAAACTGAAAACTAAACCCACCGACCGGTAAGAACTTCCAGTTCTTGATCGTGCCCTGGGCATCTTTGTCCTGATTCCAGAAATAACTATTCACGTTATCTTTATTAAATAAATTTTGTATCTCTATATATCCAACCAGACTCGAACTCTTAAAATTTATTTTCTTGTCTATCCTTATATCTATTCTTAGATAATACGGATACCTAAAACTGTTGTAATCATTGGTAGAATAAATTCCTCTGTTCGCAGCAGTTGATGCAGCAAAATCAAAAGGCGTATAAGGCTTACCGCTAGAGTATTTGATCTTAAATCCAAACAGCCAGTCATTAGCTGCCTGATAGCCCGATATTAAAGTGAACTGATGCTCCGAATCATAAGCGCCCGGCTTTTCATTTCCTACTAATGCTTTAAAGCGTGAGTACATATATGAATAAGTAAACATTCCGTAAAACCCATTGCCCGTCAGTTTTTTGTGAAGTGAAATATCCACACCTCTCACATAACCTGTTCCTGCACTCTGACTATAGCTTGTAAGATTTGGTCCGAAATCAGAACCGCCATCTATTAGAATAACGATTGGATTATTTACCGGCACGGGATAATCCTTATAATTTTTTTGATAAACTTCTGCAGTGAATCTAAGATCCTTCATTAAAAAATGCTCGAATCCTAAAATGAAATGCTCTGCACGAATACTGTTTAGGTTATTATTTCTTTCGTTTGCACCAAGCCTCGGAGAAAAAGTTGTGTTCAGTCTGATGTAATCAAAATAATCTATTCTGAATCCTGCATTCAGGTCAAGCTTATCATTTAAGAATTTACCCGTAAGAGTTGCATCCGCAAAAAGCTTATAAGTGTTTTTTGTGTTATTAAAAATCAGACCTTCTCTTATGTAGCCCGCATATGTTGTATCCCTTCTTGCAAAAACATCATTGTCAAATTTTGCCAGCTTACCGCCAATGCCGGCATTGAAAATATATTTATTAGAAAGCTGATAATTAAGCTGAGTCTTCAGAACAAATTCTCTTTCCGCAGCAATATCTGAAAATGTCAGAGTGTCGGTGAAATGATCGTAGGCTTTAATGTTGTAATCAAAAACAGAAGTTGAAAGAACGGTTTCAAGATATCCCTTGCTGAATATCTTTTTATAATTCAGACCAAGTACATAAGTGTTCTGATTTGAAATTGCTTTTCCATAGGGATCATCGAGGTCATCTGTTTTATCTCCGTCAAAATTTATCTTGTCCAGTCCTGAAAATCCTATAAGCAAAAGCTTATCTTTCGGCGTAAGATCATAGTCGAGCTTAAGATTAAAATCCCAGAAATTCGGAACAGCAGAAAGCTGAATTGCATTTTTCAGCAGTTCAAGATAGCTTCTTCTAACTGATACCATGTAAGATCCTTTTTCAGAAAACAGAGGACCTTCAAACACTCCGCCAAAGCCACCTAACGAAAGATTGATATCGCTGTAAAATTTCTTTCGGCTGCCTTCTCTGAATTTCAGATCAATAACACCGGACGCCTTATCTCCGAATCTTGCCGGAAAGCCGCCTGTAAAAATATTTGCTTCCTGAATGAATTTAACATTTATAAATCCGATAGCTCCGCTGGTAGAACCCTGCGTACTGAAATGATTTATATTCGGAATTTCAATTCCGTCTATTACTAAAAGATTTTCACTTGGTGAACCGCCTCTTACAATTATATCATTCCTTTGATCATTCCCTATGGAAACTCCAGGTGCAGTCTGCAGCATTCTTGAAATATCTTCCGTTGCTCCCGGCGCTCTTCTTATTTCTTCAAAATCCAGATTCATTGAACTGGTATTTATATCTGAGCTCTTCTGAAAATAATTTGCTTCAACATCAATAGTTTCAGTTGTAATATTCTGAGGATTCAGCTGAACAAGTACATCAAGCGGCTTGCTTGCATAAACTGTGAGGTCTGTTTTTATAACAGGGCTGTATCCCTCTGCGGAAATTTTCAAACGGTAAGTATAGAAAGCAAGATCGCTGAAAGTGAATTCACCTGAGGAATCAGAAGTAGTTTTATTATTATTGTTTAGTATTTCAAGCGAAGCATTTCGAATGGGGTTTTGAGTTTCACGGTCAAGAACTTTGCCTTTGAGGATGCCGAGTTGTTGGGCGAAGGAATAATTGGAAACTAAAAAAAAGAAAATGAAAAGTATTATAGTCGAAATCATCGATCGACGGGATCCCCGATAAAAGCATTCGGGGAAGACATAATATTTCGATTTATGAAGATCTATTCCGGTAGTATCGAGCATACTCTTATTGTATATGGGTAAGGACCAAATTCTTTTGTAAATATATGTTCTGAATATTGAGTAATTATTATATCGATCGGAAATTTTGCAGACTTAATTTCTGTGGGATACCAGTTTCGTTTTAAAGGCACTACTATAAATAATCCATTCTGATCACCCATTGCCGTAAAACCTTTTTTGTCTCCGTCAAAAATCGGAGCAGAAATGAATTTATTTACTTCATCATAAAACTCTTCAACATTTTCTACAGGAACACCTATCTCACTTATCTCAGAAATGGTTTGAACGGAAAATGGTTTTTCAGCAGGTATGTCGAGATCATGTCTTGCAATAAATTCAACAATGTTTTTCTGCGGGTCGAAAAAATAAAACGCTTCAGCATTCCAGTTACTGAAATCAAAAACTGTATCGCCAATATCATTTTTCAAAAGACTTACTTTCCCTGCTGCCCAGTTCATTGCTTCAAAAAATTGCTTGCCGGGAATATTAAAAGCAAAATGATAATTAGGCAGTTTTACTTTCTCATCATAAATAAAAGTTAATATCGAATGTCCTGCTTTAATGCTCAGCTTTCCTTCTTCAAATGAGATCCTTTCAAAGCCAAGCTTTCCGCAGTAGAAATACATCATCTCTTCCGGATCATTGCAGCGTAATATTATTTCCGATATATACATTTCACTCTATCCGCAAACCTGTTTAAATAATCTAAGCATATTAAGTCCGAGTATTTTTTTTATAGCTTCATCAGAATATCCTTTTTCTACAAGCTTCTTTGTTATCACAGGATAACAGCTTGCATCATATAGCTCAACAGGAGGTGAAATGCCTCCGTCAAAATCCGAACCAATCCCGACATAGTCTATACCGACAAGATTTATAATATATTCAATATGCTCAATAACCTTGTCTGCATTTGTTCCACCTGATATATGCTTGCTTTCGATAAACTCATCTCTTCTTTTATTAAACTCTTCAAGGTCGTCTCCGTATTTATCATTCAATGCATTCAGCTCTGGACCATATTTGTCATATGCATTTTCAGTTCTTTGAAGTCGCGCATTCTTATCAAGGAATTCATCATAAAAATTTACCTGAACAACTCCGCCTGATTTTGCAATTGCTTTTATCTGATCATCAGTCAGATTTCTATAGTGTGGATTGATAGTATAGCAGTTTGAGTGTGAGCTAAAGACCGGCTTGTCAGAAATATTTATTATATCCCAGAATGCATCTTCACCTAGGTGAGCAGCATCAACTAATACTCCTATTTCATTCATTCTCTGCACAACCTTCTTTCCGAAATCTGTCAGTCCGCCTTTTCTCCCAGCTTCCGTCTGATCTCTTGCCGATATCGCAATATTATTTGAGTTATTCCATGTCAGACCGATATATCTTACTCCCATATCATAAAGCCTGTTCACATTGTCAACATCATTTCCAATTGCAGTTCCGCCTTCAACACCTATAAGCCCGCACATTTTATTTTTTGAAACTGCATTCATTATTCCGTTATAGTCTCCTGCGAATTCAATATCATTCGGATTATTGCTTTCGATCTGTCTCAGCCTTCCTATCTGTCCTTCAACAAAGCTGAAAGAAGACTTCAATTTTTTCATAGGTATCCATATAGCAAAGAACTGAACATCAACTCCTCCTTCCTTAAATCTTGGAAGGTCTGATTGTGTAAATGAATTATGCTTTCCGAAGACAGCTCCTTTATCAAAAACTTTCCAGATAAAATCATTGTGAGTATCTACAAGAATTGAACTGTAATGCAGCTTAAGATAGTCGCGGTTCCTGTCTTCCTTTCCTCGAATGTTTTTATCGAGGATCCCGGAATCCCGCGTAGAGGCTAAATAAGTATTGTTTTGATCAACTTGGTTTTTGATATCACCCTCAGGTTCTTTTTGTAAATTATTTGTAGTATTGATTGAATTATTGTTTGATCCTGTTTTTTCCTTAAAGCCGGCTTGCTGAAGCTTACCGGAAAGAATTGCCGGGTCTTTAAAAAACCAGAGTGCTGCTACTATAAGAAATCCGGAGAGATATATGAGTGGCTTGCTAAACATGATCAGTAATCCAGGTCTTCATTCATCATACCTGTCTTGTCTGTATTGATGGCAGTCATTGCAAGTTCGTAATCTTTTTCTGAAACATAAATTTTTATTGGTATCTGTAAAGCAGTTTTATATGGTCTCATGCTTCCTCCTTCAAATGAAAACGGGATGTTCTCATCTTCAAGCTTT
>JBBRMY010000002.1:0-64967 GCA_038230595.1 Ignavibacteria bacterium | reverse complement strand
TGCCTTGCCGAATGTATCACTATGTATGTCGAATAGTACTACCAGAGAATGTATTCTGCAGTCCTTTACTTTTACGTCACGCTTGTCCATACTAAATATTTAATTTTTAAAAATAATTATCTGATGTAAGAACAAAAATTCTGCTTAAATTAATTATTTGTTACTCAGCAATGTTACCTTCTTCAATAATATCTTTTCATCAGGATCGAAGGCGATCTTCAAAATTGTTTTGTTGTAATTGAAACTGAATACCTGTGCATTACTATCGTTAAAAATATTTTCAGTCTTTTCAGTTCCGTCATCAAAAATGACCTTTATATCTACCGGCATTTTAAAGAAGGTATTTGGAACATTTCCTTGAGACAGTTCTATTTTCAGATTTTTATTGTCTTCTCCGGTTGAATACTTTACAATATAATCAGGATGATCTTTTTGCATAAGCCATTCATTCCAGTACCAGGTATAATCCTGCCCTGTATACTCATTCATAAAGGAAATAAATCTTTCTGTTGAAATATTCTTGAACATGAACTCGGGATTAGTTGTATAAGCTTTTAATGCTTTGAAAAACATTTCATCACCGATCAAAGCTCTGAATTGTGCAATTACCAATCCTGCTTTATCATAAGTTATTGCATCATCAAATAATATTGCGGTTGGCGGAACATTAACTCTCCATTCAGGATTATACACAGGTCTATGCGGATTACGGAATTGATATTCTGAGAATATTTTATGAAGATTCGCTTTGTATCCTTTGTTACCTTCCTGCATTTCTGCAAGGAGTGATTCACAAAAAGTTGCGAAGCCTTCATTCAGCCAGATATCTGTCCAGTCAGTAGGGGATATCAGATCTCCGAACCATTGATGTCCAAACTCATGGGCAAGAAGCTCAAGCTGCCAGCAGTTAGGGCATACAGTAATGATGGTTTGATTTTCCATTCCACCCCAGGCAAATTGCCTGTCGAGCGATGCAAAACCTATTTTCTCAAAAGGATATGGTCCGAAAAGTTTTGAATAATATTCTATTACATCATTCATTTTGTAAACAGCATCAGGTACGTGCGAATCAATTCCGTCCTGATAATAATATCGAACCGGAATAGTCCTGTTATTTACTTTATCAAAGTGATCCATAATGTTCAGCGTGTAATTTGTCTTACCGGTCATATTCATAAGGTAAGTTGCAACCGGGTATTTTGTTCCCCATTTGTAAACTACATTCCCCTGAAATAATGTAGAATCCAGAAGCTCTCCGTTTGAAACAAAAATTGTTCCCGGAGGAACAACTGCCGTTACTTCAAAAGTTGCTTTATCTATTGGCTTGTCAACACATGGCAGCCATCGTCTTGCATATTCCGGCTCGCAATCTGTGAACATTAATCCATTCCCTGTAAAAAAAGAAGTATCTTTGCCCGGCTTATGATCATAAACTATATCGATGCTGAATTCTTCTCCTTCATTGTAAGTCCTGTCCAAAGCTATTTTCAGAATATTATTACTATGAGTAAAACTTTTTCCTGCATTTTGTACAACGCTGATATTTAAGGAAGTATTTACAGCATTCAGCATTACTTCATTGATAGTGCCTGTTGATCTGATATTTATAGTTTCATATCCGTTGAACACATTTGGATATGGTGGTTTGAAGCAGCTTAAAAGATTTACATACAATTTGTAACTCTGTACATCAACATTTTGTGTTATATTCTGTGAGAAAGTTGATGTTACATTTGAGAAGGTCAGAAAAGCTAATGCGATTATTATTTTTTTCATTGAGATTTAATAGTAAGACAAAGTTATAAGTTATATCGAATTGAGAGGATATTGTTCCGGTTATTTGTGTATTAAAATGTTCCCAACCAGGAGATTGGGAACGGGGTAAATTTTATAGATTGGAAACGAAGGTGAATATTGGAAACTCGTGATTCCTAATGCTATTAATATGCTGCCAACTCTTCACAAGCTTTTACAACCCAGTCATTCTGAGGAAGGGCTACTTTCTCAAGAACAGGATGATAAGGAACGTGAATATGCAGACCACCAACTCTTTTTATAGGAGCATCTAGATACTGAAATGCCTGCTCGGAGATAACAGAAGTAATCTCCGCGCCGAATCCCATGAACTTACTGTCTTCATGAAGAACAATAACCTTTCCGGTTTTCTTAACTGAATTAAGTATTGTTTCAACATCCAGAGGAACGATAGTCCTGATATCAACAACTTCAACGCTAATATCTTTCTTTGCCATTTCCTTTGCAGCTCTCATTGCCTTATCAACCATTGCACCGTAACAGATAATAGAAATATCTTCACCCATATTTTTTACAATGGCTTTTCCGAAAGGAAGGTAAAAATCTTTTCCCGGCTCAGGAGATTTTGCATATCCTTGTCTGTATAAAAATTTATGCTCTAAGAAAAGAACCGGATCGTTCAGCTGACATGCAGTTTTCAAAAGTCCTTTTGCATCTGCTGCATTTGAAGGGTAAGCAATTTTTATTCCTGCGCATTTTGCAAATATCGCTTCAATATTCTGTGAGTGATAAGGTCCGCCTGCAATATATCCGCCGCATGCAACTCTAATTGTCACAGGCGCAGGGAAAGTATTGTTAGAGCGGTATCTGAACATAGCAAGCTCATCTCTAAGCTGCATCATAGCAGGCCAGATATAATCAGCGAATTGAATTTCAACAACAGGCTTTAATCCTGAAAGTGCAGCGCCGATAGCAGTTCCAACTATTGAAGCTTCTGCAAGAGGGGAGTTAAAGCATCTTTTAACGCCGTATTTATTTGAAAGTCCTTTTGTTGCAGTGAAAACTCCACCTTTATTATCCTGAACATCTTCACCGTAGATTATCATGTTAGGATTTTTTTCCATCTCTTCATGAAGCGCATGATTAATAGCATCGACCATTACAACCGGCTCACCTGCAGTATCATCGGCTTCATAATTTATTTTTGCCTGTTCATCATCAGGGCAGAACAAATAATCCTCAACAGTTGCAGGGTCAGGTGTTGGTTGCTTCCAGACTTCATCTGCAAGATTCATTATCTCTGCAGCAATATCTTTTTTCATCTGCTCCATTTCATCGCCTGTCATAATTCCGTTATCAAGCATGGATTTTTCAAGCAATGCTATACAGTCTTTCTGCTTATCATTTTCAAGATCTTCTTTTGTACGGTATTTTTCCTGAGCATCTGAAGCTGAGTGAGATCTTAATCTTACAACGTCAGCATAAATAAGAGTAGGACCTTCGCCCGCTCTTGCGCGTTCAACTGCTTCTTTACAAACTTTATATCCTTTGAAAAAATCTGTTCCGTCAACTCTTATTCTTGTTAATCCTGTGAAACCTTCAGTTGCCTGGTAAACAGAACCTCCTGCAGTCTGCTGCTCAACAGGAACAGAGATTGCAAATTTATTATTTTGAATTAAAAATATTACAGGAAGCTTTTCTCTTGCAGCCCAGTTGACTGCTTCCCAGAATTCACCTTCAGAAGTAGAGCCTTCGCCGCCGCCGGCATAAGCCACTTCATCTGTTTCTCTGTAGACTGCGCTTAGCGCTGCTCCGACTGCTTCAAGATATTGTGAACCTGTAGTTAGCGATGCTGTAGGAATTCTTAATTCTTTACTTCCGATAACCATCGGCATCTGCCTTCCGCCCGAGAACGGATCGGTTGCTCTTCCCATAGTATGCTGCATTATCGATTCTGCTTTTACGCCAAGCTGAATTGCCAGAGCATTGTCTCTGTAGTATGCAAAGAACCAGTCCTTACCGGCTTTCATAGCCATAGCGCATGCAGTCTGAATTGCTTCGTGACCTGCACCTGAAATTAAAAAGGTAGCCTTGCCCTGCTTTATAAGTGTATCAATTCTGTCATCAGTTATTCGTGAGGTAAGCATGGTTTTGTATGCTTCCTTTATCTGCAGCTCAGAAAGTCCGTGAAAATTATCTTTTTCGGAAGTATTATCCTTGGATTTGTCTTTTTTAGGGGTCTTTTTTGGATCTGCTTTTACTTCAGCTTTATTCATTTTCAACTCTTCAGTTTGTGAGTCCGGCATTATTTATTTTAACAATTTAAATTCATAAAATATTTCAAAACGAACTTTAAATATATGCCAATTTAAAGATTTAATAAAGGAAGAAAGTGAATGCAGTTATATGATCTTGATTTGAACTCTTTGGAGAATTTTAATGAGTAATCATCTGTTTAAAAGTAGAAATCACTAAACATTTTTGAAAAATCAATTTAGTGAAGAAATTTTCTTGTGCGTCTGTAACCCATTAAAAGTTATAATTACACATCTATAATTCATCCTAATACGTAATATTTATTAAATCAACTTATTTATATGATTATCTCAAAAATGGCGAATTCTTTAAGGAAAGTTAGTAAGCTTTACATTCTATGCTTATTGTTAGCTGCATTAATACCAAAGTATACATCTGCCCAGTTATGGACACAGTTACCTACTTCTGGAAATCCGACCGGTCGTGCCAATGCATCCTCAATTTATATTTCATCGGGCAACAGAATGATAATGTATGGCGGAAGAAATGCAGCAGGAACTCTGAATGATGTCTGGAGTCTTAATTTAAATACAAATGTCTGGCAGGATATAACTCCTACATCTGGACTTTTACCGGCGCCTCGCTTTTCGCAGAATGCTGTTTATGATTCGCTGATGAACAGAATGATAATCTGGTCGGGACAAGGTACAGAATTATATAACGATGTATGGGCTTTTAACTTAAGCAGCAATTCCTGGCAGCAGCTTTCCCCTGATGGAAATGTAACAGGAGTTCCGCTGAAAAGATATGGCACTGCAGCTGTTTTTGATCCTGTAAACAGAAGACTTGTGAACTTTGCAGGCTTTACCACAAGCGGAAGATTTGAAGACACATGGTCTTTTAATGTTGACAGCATGATTTGGACTGACCGTACTAATGCATTTCATCCGGAATTAAGATGTCTCCATTCCGGCACCATAACTCCTGATAAGACCAGAATGATAATTTACGGTGGACAGCATGGCGGAGCATTAAGTGATATCTGGTCCTTGAACCTGAACACATTTGTCTGGACAAATATTACACCAACATTAAAACCGACAGGAAGATTTTTCAGTCAGGTGATCTGCACAAATTCAAATAAGGCTGTAATATTCGGAGGACAATCAAATACGACTTTCCTTAGTGACTTATGGAAATACTCTATCGATTCTTCTAAGTGGGATTCAGTTGCTCAGAGAGGAATTAAGCCAACAGCAAGATGGGGACATACTGCAGTTTACAGTCCGTCCGGAGATAAGCTGATAATATTCGGAGGCAATGACGGAAACTATCCTAATGAAACCTGGCAGTTTTCAAGTATAAGTACAGTAGGTATTAATACTACAAGCAGTTCCGTTCCTGAAAAATTCCGTTTGCAGCAGAATTATCCAAATCCATTTAATCCCAATACAAAGATCAACTTTGAAATTCCTGTTTCAGGAATAGTAACACTCAAAGTATATGATATTACCGGAAAGCAAATTTCAGAATTAATTAACGAAAGAATAACGGCAGGAAGTTATAGCGTGAATTTTGACGGGAAAAATATTGCAAGCGGAGTTTATTTTTATACATTAAGTGTAGGAGATATAAAAGAAACCAGAAAAATGCTCCTGGTAAAATAGAACAGATGTTATTAAACTAGAATATTCATTAGTACGTTAATTGGTCAACATAGGAACTTTAAACTAAATAAATAAGTTCTTGTATTATATAATATATACCACGCTAAATTTGACATTACCACAATTTGTTTTTATTTTTGTAATGAATGAAAATCTTCAATAAAAAATATATCACGCTTATCTTTGCTGCTCTGGTTCTTCTTGGGAACATAAATTTTGCATATTCACAGACGATGTGTAATATGAGCATGCAAAAAGGATGTCAGTGTGAAGATACAGATCAAAGTAATACTCAGGCTTCATTCACGAAGGTAGATTGCTGCAAACAAGTATTGAAAGAGATCAACAATGCCTCTGATCTCAAATCCATTCAAAAAGAAACGATTTCAGAAATAATTTTTTTGTCAGTAATACCTGCAGAAACTGTTAATATCTCAAATTGCATTTTTGCAAAAAAAATTCAAGACCCATTCCATATACCACCCAAAGATCTGCCAATTCTCAATTGTACATTCCGTGTTTAGAACAATAACTTTTTCAAGAATTAAGTAAGAGAGAAGTCCGTCCGGTTCTTTTTTATTTCAATTCTTATTTTTATTTAAATTAAAAAAGTTACTGATCTTTTTGTAAAATTTATCTTTCGAAATTTGGTCTTGTGCGAAACTTGATCTTATGGATGAAAGAAGCAAATTGTCAGTCTTAATCTGATCAATATGGAATATCTTATCGTTGTAATGTTTTTAGGAATAATAGCTTTCGTTATCTATAAAAAAGTAAGATCTGTAAACAAAAAAGGATCCTGCTGTAAATAAAAGGATCTGTCACAAAAAATTAATTATATAAAATATCATAATGAATAATAGTAAAAATAAAACCGGATATATGTTTGTTGCGCTGACTTTATTCTCTGCCCTAATAATGTTTGCAGGATGCAGTAAAAAAGATGAACCCGTAACAACGAAGACAGAAACTAAAACTGAAACAAAAAAAGATTCGACTATGAAGCAGGCTATTTATACCTGCCCTATGCATCCGGATGTAACGTCAACTAATAAAGATGATAAATGTCCGAAATGCGGAATGAATCTTATAGAAAAAAAAGATGAGAAAAAAGATGAGTCGTCCGACGGATCCAATATGAAAATGCATTCGGATAAATTTACTCTAGATCTGACAACTGAGCCGCAAAGTATTCGTTCAGGTGAAGATGTAACTTTGAATTTTAAATTAACAAATACCGAAACTAAGCAGCAGGTAAAAGACCTTGAAATAGTTCATGAAAAAATAGTTCATCTGATAATTGTTAGTAAGAATCTGGCTTTTTTTGATCATATACATCCTGAAATGAAAGCCGATGGTACTTTATCGGTAATAACAAAATTTGCCCAAGGTGGAGAATATGTCCTGTTTGCAGATCTGAGACCTAAAGGAGAAAAAGAAAGTCAGGTTTTTGACATACCAATTAAAGTATTAGGTGATCCTGTTGAAAATGTTACTTTAACACCCCGCACAACTTTTGAAACTAATGGTTATAAAGCTGAACTAACAACTGAACCGTCTGACCTGATCTTAAACAAGTCAGCTGAATTTACTGTGAAAATTACTAAAGATGGTAAAGATGTTACGAACCTTCAGAACTATCTTGGAGCTCTCGGTCACATGGTTGTTATCAGCGAAGAGGCATCAATGTATCTTCATGTTCATCCAATGGAAGCAGGGAAAAATAACTCAATGCCGGGGATGAATATGGATACTAAAAGTGTAACGAAAAGCGGACCTACTGTTGTGTTTCACACTCTTTTCAAAAAGGCAGGACTTTATAAAGTTTTTGCGCAGTTCAATCCCGGCGGAAAGCTGATCACTACTAATTTTGTGTTAAAAGTAAAATGATATGAAGCTTAAAGCAGTCATATATTATTTATTGTTTTTATTTATTTGTTCCTCAGTTTCATTTGCTCAGGATACTCTTTCCTATAAGAGTGTTCTAAGCAAAGCTCTGGATAATAATCCTCTTTTGAAGAACGAATCTTTGAATATTGATCTGGCAAAAAGCCGGTATTATAATATAAATAATTTCTTTCCGAAATATCCTGAAGCAGATATTGAATACGAGACTGATAAATTCTTTGAGAATAAGGGAAATAATCTTATTGCAATTACACTTTCTCAGGAAATTGAAATAGGAGGACAGCTTTCACTGAGAAAAGAGGTTAATAATTATCGCATTAAGAAAGCTGAGCTTGATTATAAGATCCGTTACTATGAAATAAAATATAATGTCAGAACTGCTCTTAATAATGCAATGATACGCCAGTTAAAAATGGAAATTGCAAATGAGATAAGATCAATAGACCGGGAGCTTCTTGATGCATCAGAAAGAAGATTAAAAGCCGGAGATATCTCAGAGCTGGATTATAATTTAATTTCTATCGAAACTAATAATTCATTGATGAATTATTATAAAGCTGAAGCTGAGTATAAAAATGAGCTGGGTAAAGTTAATATTTATATGGGTAACGATCAGAGCAGTATGTTCTATCTGTATGCCGATGACAACTATGTTCCCTTAACTCTTTCTATTGATAAGCTTACAAAAGATGCTTTGGAGAACAGATCAGATATCAGATCTAAGCAGCTTGAACAGCTTGCAAATTCCAGTGAGCTATCTTTATTTAAAGCTGAAAATATTCCTAACCTGAAGCTTTCTGTTGGTTATTCAAACAGTGAAAGAGTAATCTCCGGGAGCGATATTATCGGCGTTCACAATATAACAAAGATAATGGATAACGATAAAAGTATAAAGTTCGGCGTGGGCTTTAGCATTCCTCTTCCTTTTAACGGATTATTTAATACAAACAGGGGAAATATTCAGATCTCAGAGATCAGAAATAATATTCTGATTAACGATATTGAATTTACAAAAAAGCAGATCAGAGCTGAAGTTGTAAGCGCGCTTAACAGGTTTGAAAGCGCTAAGAAAAGTCTGGACCTAATCCGCGAAAATAATTTCAAGATAGAAAGAACACTTGAATTGCTGCACAAAGGATATGAAAAAGGTGAACTTAGTCTTATCAATTATCTCAACGAGAGAAAAAAGCTTTATGAAATGAAAATAAATTATCTTGATGTACTTGAAGATTATAACCAGTCTGTTCTGGATCTGGAAAAGGTAACGCAAACAAATATAAATTAATTATGAGAAAGAGAATTATATTAAGCGTTATATTACTTTTATTTTTTGTTGTGAACATAACCAATGCTCAGTCTCCTTATGTCGAAGGCTCAACAGGCGCATTTGAAATTGTCATCTCATACAATGATATTGCTGCAAAAAAAGAAACAAAGCTGACGATCTATCTTTCTGATTTTAAAACCAATATACCCATAGAAAACGCAAAAATTGGTCTGGATATTCAGGGAGTCGATAATTCAAAAATAAAAGTTCAGCCGACTCCGGATGCAGGTATTTATGAAGCATTTGTTGAATTCCCTGAATTTAAAAAATATAATTTTCTTGTTGATATTAAAAGCGCATCCGGAAATGATCTGATCGCAATTAACGATGTAGACATTGCTCAAAAAGAGGAAGTTAAAACTACAACAGTATCCCGCTCATTTCTGACAGTCATTCATGATAATCTTACGGCGATAATAATTATTACTATTCTGCTTCTCGTTATCGCATTTTTGTTTTATCGCATAGGCTTTAATAACAGATCTTCTTTAAAAAGTAAAAAGGATTTCGAATTATGAAAAAAAAGATAATTTCTATACTGGCAGTCATTATTATTACAGTATCAATAATGATCTTAAATAATGATTCGCAGGGACATGAAGGACACGATGATGCTCCTCCGTCAAATAACGGCGCGCCGCTCGGAGATCCATTCTTTATATCAAAGCAGACTCAGTTCATTCTTGGTATATCGACTGAGGTAGCAATAGACAGGAAGCTGAACTTTACGATCAATTCTACAGGTAAGATAGTTCCATCAACCAACGGTAAAGCTGAGATCTTCAGTCCATTACCGGGAAAGATCGAGCAAAGCTCTATTCCTGCTGTAGGAACATTTGTTACCGCAGGAACTACTTTATTGAAAATTCAGCAGACTCTTGATATTCAAAGCAAGCTTAATATTGCTGCTGAAAAATATAAAGCAGAAGCAGACTATGTGCAGGCAAAAAAAGATTATGAGCGTCTTTCCGATCTCGAAGGAGTGGTTGCTCAAAAAGAAATACTATCAGCACAGATCAGGCTTAATTCTACGCAGAAAATATTGAGTTATTATGAATCAGTATTAGCAGGTAAAAGCAGTCTTAATAATGTATTCGCAATAAAATCACCGGTCTCCGGGATCATTACTGAAACAAATGTTTCCCTCGGAGAGCAGGTAGAAACAACCAAAAAATTATTCACGATCATTAACACAAATACTCTTTGGGTTGAAGCCGAGATATACGAAACAGATGTAGCTAATCTTCAGAATATTTCTCATGCAGTCGTTACACTTCAGGCTTATCCGGGAGAGTATTTCGATGCCAGCCTTATTAATGTGGGAAGTGTTGTCGATGATGTGACAAGAACTGTAAAAGTAATTTTTGCAGTTCAGAATCAGAACCGAATGTTGAAAGTTGGTATGTTCGCAAATATTAATATTAATATTAGCTCAGATAACAATTCTTTTGTACTGACAGTCCCAAAAGAATCTATTGTAGATATTGGCGGTAAGAATGTTGTTTTTGTTCATACTAAAGGACAAACTTTTAAAGGTGTCGAAGTAGTGCAGGGAAAAACTGATGGAAAATATGTCGAGATATTAAGCGGAGTTAAGTCAGGGGCAAGAGTTGTAACTGTCGGAAATAACCAGCTTCGGGCAAGCGTAAAATGATCTGATAGATAAAAAATAAATTGTAGTAACCGTCTTTAAAAAGCCAGCGGAATGCGCCACTGATCATAAAGCATAAAAGTAAAAAAAATAAAAATTTAAACTGAATTAGAAAACATAGGAGGAAGAGATTAAATAGCTATTAAGAAGCATAGCAAGAGTAAAAGTAACAGTAAGAATATTTTACCAATGCAGTTTAAAAAAAATATTATGAAAAAAGTAATAATGCTTCTTATTTTAGTATTTACAAGTATTACAGCTTCATCTCAGACAAATGAACCAATGAATATGAAGAAAGATGTAAAGATGAGTGAAAATATGGATGAAGTAGCCCATCCTTTCTTTTCACATATGGGAGTGCCGGAAGCTGTGGGTGTTTACAGTCTTCGCGTCTCAGGCTTGCTTACGAATACCGAAGACAAAAAGGAAGGTGATTTTGCTTTCCATTTTGAAACTGGTTTAACAAATTTCATCGGATTGCATATAAGGAATGATGGCGCTTTGAATAACCAGCATTCAGAGGTTATGTTTCAGTTCGCAGCAATAAGAAGCAAGGATGGCATGAGCGGATTTTCACCTCTGATCGAATTTGAATTTCCCACTAAGTCAGGGGGTGACAGGCATACTAACACTTTAGTTGGTTTCACATCAGCTTTAGCAAATTCAAACTATGCGATCAATCAGGCGCTTCATTTTAATCCGCGCGAAGAAGAGTATGAATATAACGGTTCTTTTGTATTAAGGGCAGGAAAAATATTTTTCTCTGTTGTTGAAATTTTTGGAAAAGCTGTGCAAGGTGAATTACCCGTTGTAAGTCTGCTTGGCGGATTAAAAGTAAAGATAAGCAAGACTCTGATCCTTGGTGTTGCGATACAGGCACCAGTAAGTGAAAGTAAAGATTTCAAATGGCAGCTGGTTTTCCAACCCGACTTCGAGTGGATAAAAATGAAGTAAATATTAAATAATTTTTAATTATAAATCATAAGAATAATGAAAATGCAAAATATGAATAAAAAAATGGATCATCCGATGATGTCCATGTACAAAAAGTTAGCATTGATGGCGGGGATCTCATACATTGCCATGTTCATCCTTATGTATTCCATGGTAGATGTTTTTGCGAATGTTGTACCTAATATTAATCAATTTTATATGGCCGGGCTTATGACAGCGCCAATGATAATAATTGAAATTTTAATAATGGGCAGTATGTATATGAACAAAAAAATAAATGCTATTATTATATCGGTGAGTGCAATAGTTCTGGTTGCATGCTTTCTTTTCATAAGAAACCAATCTGGAGTTTCTGATAAACAATTTTTAAAATCAATGATCCCGCATCATGGAGCAGCTATACTTATGGTTAAGGAGACTAAACTAAACGATCCGGAAATAAAAAAATTAGGGGATGATATCATTTCATCGCAGCAAAAAGAAATTGATTTTATGAAAGCCAAATTAAAAGAGTTGGATAGTAAATAATTTATTAAACGGACAGAAATATCAAAAATGGGAATAGATATTCTTTTTTTTATAAATAGTTCAACAAATAAATTACATTTAAAAATTTAAATTAAAATTAATGGAAAATTTAAATATTCATACCTACCAAGTAGGTGGTATGAGCTGCGGCGGATGTGTTTCAACTGTTAAGTATATATTGTCATCTGTTTTGGGAGTAACCGCGGTAAAAATTGATCGGGCAACCAAGCAGGCTGAAATCACATCATCTCAAAAGATTGCTTTAAATACTCTGCAGGATACATTGAAGGATTCAGGCTATACTATATCAGAGCTTAAAGCATAAATTTACAAAATATGGAATTCAAAGTAAATTGGGCACGACGAGTAATTTTAAAATAACATAGAGCAAAAAATGGTATACGCAATAAATTTGAAGTTTTTTAAATATATATTGACAATGCTAATTATAATGAATTATGCTGAATAAGATCATAAGTTTTTCTCTGAAGAACAGATTACTCGTCATAGCTGCCGCAGCTTTTCTGCTGATCTATGGAGTGAGAACGATCTTAACTCTTCCAATTGATGTTCTGCCTGATCTTAACAGGCCGAGAGTAACTGTAATGACAGAAGCTCACGGTTTATCACCTGAAGAAGTAGAGGTATTGATAACGCTCCCTATAGAAAGTGCCCTAAATGGAGCCACTGGTGTACAGCAAGTCAGATCTAATTCAGGTGTAAGCTTGTCAATTGTTTTCGTAGAATTCGACTGGGGAACAGATATATTGATTGCGCGTCAGACGGTTTCTGAAAAGCTTCAGCTTGTTAAGGAAAAGCTGCCTAAAGATGTTACCCCTGTAATGGGTCCGATTTCTTCAGTAATGGGACAGATTCAATTAGTTGGTATCAGCGCAACTGATTCTACTTCAAAAATGGATATCAGGACAATTGCAGACTGGACTATAAGACCAAGACTTCTGACGATAACCGGAGTGTCTCAGGTTATAAATATCGGTGGAGATGTAAAGCAGTATCAGGTGTTGATCGATCCGAACAAGCTTAAGGATTTTAAGATATCAGTGAAAGAAGTCGAAGACGCAATTGGTTCTTCGAATTCTAACTCAACAGGTGGATTCACTGAAAAGTCCAATCAGGAATATCTCTTGCGTAATATTGGCCGTACTGCTTCTATCGATGAGATTGCAAATTCCATAGTTGTATATAGGGAAAATATTCCTGTATATCTTAAGCAGGTTGCAAATGTTAAAATAGGTCCACCTATTAAAAGAGGTGACGGAGGCTTAAACGGAAAGCCTGCAGTGCTTATGGCTATTGAAAAGCAGCCGAATGCAAATACTGTTGAGCTTACCAAAGAGATCGATAAGGCAGTTGATGAAATACAAAAAACACTTCCACCCGGAGTTGTTGTAAACAAGGAAGTATTTAAGCAATCAAATTTCATACAAACATCAATAAAGAATGTAGAAGATGCTTTAAGAGACGGGGGGATACTGGTTACTATAGTTCTGTTTTTATTCCTGCTGAATTTCAGAACTACCTTTATAACGCTTACTGCAATTCCACTCTCATTTGTTATAACTGCGTTAGTATTTCATTTTTTTGGAATAGGCGTAAATACTATGACGCTTGGCGGGCTTGCTGTTGCGATCGGAGAATTAGTTGATGATGCTATTGTTGATGTTGAAAATGTTTTCAGAAGATTAAAAGAGAACAGATTAAAGGCTGAACCTGAAAACACTCTGAAAGTAATATATAATGCGTCCAGCGAAGTCAGAAATTCAATTGTATATGCTACTATTATTGTGGTATTGGTTTTTATTCCATTGTTCAGTCTAAGCGGTATAGAAGGGAAGATCTTTGCTCCTCTTGGTATCTCTTATATAATTTCAATATTAGCTTCATTAGTTGTTTCACTGACAGTAACTCCGGTTCTGTGCTCTTATCTATTGCCAAAAGCAAAATTAATTGAAAAGGAAAGTTTTCTCGTACGATGGCTGAAAAAACAGAATGTGAAAGTACTGAATAAGGTCTTATATTATCCGCGTACTGTAATAACGATAAGCGCAGTCCTTGTAGTAACTTCAATAGTTTCTATTATATTTATGGGCTCAGAGTTCCTTCCTCCTTTTAATGAAGGTGCGCTTACAATAAATATAGTTTCAACACCCGGAACTTCTCTGACAGAATCAAACAGAATAGGAACAATTGCAGAAAAGCTTATTTTGAAAGTGCCTGAAGTTATTTCAACCGGAAGACGTACGGGGCGCGCAGAGTTAGATGAGCATGCTGAAGGAGTTCATTCCACTGAGATCGAAGTTGAATTAAAAAAGAGTGACAGGTCCAAAGAAATTGTTTTAGATGAGATCAGAGATAAGCTTGCTGTTATACCGGGCGTCAATGTTTCAGTAGGGCAGCCGATCTCTCATAGATTAGATCACCTGCTGTCAGGTGTTCAGGCGCAGATTGCTGTAAAGCTTTTCGGAGATGATCTTAGCCAGTTGAGAAGTTATGCTGCTCAGATTCAGGAGTCTATGAAAAAAGTAAATGGAATTGTTGATCTTCAGGTTGAGAAGCAGGTATTGATCCCTCAGGTCAGAATAAAAATTAAAAGACTTGAAGCCGGTAAATACGGACTAAATTCAGGTGATATAACTAAAATTTTGGAAACAGCATATAATGGAGAAGTTGTTTCTGAGATATTAGATGATCAGAAATCTTATGACCTTGTTGTCAGGTTCGATGATAGATTTAAAAATGATATTGACCAGATAAAAAATTCTCTTATAGATACTCCGACCGGAGCAAAAGTTCCTCTCTCTGCAGTAGCTGATGTATTGGTTGATAAAGGACCGAATATTATTAATCGGGAAAATGTTAAAAGAAGAATTGTTATTCAGGCAAATGTGTCCGGCAGAGATCTTGGTTCAGTTGTTGAAGAAGTACAGCAAAAGATCGGAGCCGATGTAAAGCTTCCTGCAGGATATTTTGTAACCTATGGCGGCCAGTTTGAAGCACAAAGGTCTGCTTCAAGATTAATTCTGATCTTAAGCTTATTTTCTTTTGCTGCAATATTCCTTGTATTATATATGCACTTTAAATCAGCAATGATAGTTACACAGATTTTACTGAATATTCCGCTTGCTCTGATAGGGAGTGTAATAGCGATTTATATGACAGGAGGTATATTGTCTATTGCTTCTTTAGTTGGTTTTGTAACTTTGACAGGGATTGCATCTAGGAATGGAATTATGAGGATCTCCCACTACATCCATTTAATAAAAGAAGAAGGAGAAACTTTTAACAAGGAGATGATAATCCGGGGTTCACTTGAAAGACTTGTCCCTGTTTTAATGACAGCATCAGTCGCCGGTTTAGGGCTTGTTCCGCTTATCCTGTCTGCAGGTGAATCAGGCAAGGAGATATTATTTCCTGTAGCAGTCGTTATTTTCGGCGGACTTATCAGCTCTACTATTCTTGATATGGTAGTCACTCCAACTGTATTTTATAAGTTCGGTAAAAAAGCTGTCGATAAATACATGGCAGAAAGCAATAAAAAAGATTTTGTTCTTGAAGCAGAAACACCAGTCGTAAAAGCTTAAGAAAAAATTATTAAAAACTGTAGTAAACAAAAAACTAAACTAAACTGAAAGGAAACTGAAATGAAAAACGTAACAAAATTTAGCTCTGTAGCGCTTGTAAATTTATTTGTACTGGCTTTTTTATTCGCAGGATGCGGAGACAAAAAAGAAGATGTAACTGTAAAGAAAGATGATAAAACTACAACAACCACTACTACTACAACAACTCCAACAGCTTCCGCTCCGAAGATCGCAAAGGTATGGGATGCTATTATGGCAAAAAATACAGAATTGAATAAAACTGTAGAATCAAAAAAATTAGACGGAGTTCATGAAATAGCATTTTCCATCAGAGATCTTGTTAAAAGTTTGCCGGGAATGTCTGCGGGATTAGGAAATGATAAAGTTGCAATGCTGAATACTCATGTCACTGAAGTTTCCAAAACTGCAGATCTTTTAGACAAATATGGAGATGCAAATGATTATAAAAATACAAAAGCTCAATACGATATATTCTCAGGTCATTTAGATATGATAAAAGGAATTTATCCGGCTGATAGCTTTAAATAAGAAATTTTAATAAATAATAAAAAAACTATTATGAATAAAAATAAATTTGCTCTTATATTTAAAGGGTCCTTTTTAATGATGCTTCTTTTTACTGTCTTAATATTTATGGGCTGCAATGAGAATGCAGATATGAAAAACACTTCATCTGCAGATACTACTAAGAAAACAAAGTCTTCTGATAACAAAATGGAAGAAAAGAAAAGCAGCATGAGTTCAATGGATGCTATGAATTCAATGATGGATAAAATGCATGCGATGAAAATGGCGGGTAATATGGATGTTGATTTTGTTAATATGATGATAGTTCATCATCAGAGCGCAATTGATATGTCGAAGAATGAAATAATAACAGGCAAAGATGAAAAAGTAAAGAAAATGGCTGAGAATATTATTAAGGATCAGGCAAGAGAAATTGAAGCTATGCAAAAATGGCTTGATGCAAATAAAGATAAAAAAAGTGCCGGCGGCGATAATAGTATGAAGCTAATGGGTTCAATGAAAGGGATGATGTCAGATATGAAAATGTCTGGTGATGCCGATAAAGACTTTCTCTCAATGATGATAATGCATCATGAAGGCGCAATTGACATGTCAGATGTTGAAGTAAAAAATGGTTCAGATAATGAAATTAAAAAAATGGCTGCTGATATTATCGCAAAGCAAAAAGAAGAAATTAAGCAGATGAAAGAGTGGCAGAAATAAAATTAATAAAATCTTTTTAAAAATTCTTTTCATTATTAAACAATAAATGTCATCAGAGCATTCAAATCATGATCATAGCCACGCACCAAAGCTTACAAAAGTTACAACTGCGTTTTGGATCGGGATAATTCTAAACAGTTTATATGTACTAATAGAGTTTGGCTTTGGTTTCTGGTATAATTCTGTAGGATTGCTTTCAGATGCAGGACATAATTTAAGCGACGTTGCAAGTCTTGGCTTGTCTTTGTTTGCATTTCACCTTGCAAAATCTAGGTCAACAGAAAAGTTTACATACGGATATAACAAAACTACAATTCTCGCTTCACTTATCAATGCAGTTGTACTTTTAATTGCAGTTGGAAGCATTGGATGGGAAGCTCTTCAAAGGTTCTGGCATCCAGTACCAACACAAGGCGGAATTATTGCAATTGTTGCCGGTGTAGGAATATTAGTCAATTCTCTTTCTGCTTTTTTCTTTTTTAAAGATAAAGATTCTGAAATAAATGCAAGAGGTGCATATATGCATCTTGCAGTTGATGCTCTTGTTTCAGTTGGAGTAGTTATTGCAGGTATAATTATTTCGTATACCGGTATAACGTGGATAGATCCGCTTATCAGCTTAGTTATTATGGTAGTAGTTATCTTTAGCACATGGTCACTTCTCAAAGAAAGCTTAAAGCTAACATTAGATGCTGTTCCTGCGAATGTGGAAATGGAAAAGATCAAAGAAAAGATGACAAGTACAGAAGGAATAAAAAGCATTCATCACATTCATATCTGGGCTATGAGCACTACAAAAAATGCTATGACTGCCCATTTAATAACAGAAGATGACCTTAATGATTCCCAGGTCGCAAAATTGAAAGCTGAATTAAAGCATGAGCTGGAGCATTTAAATATTCATCATGCAACACTTGAAACAGAAAGCAAAAAATGTCACGATGAATTCTGTAAAGAATAAATTATACTAATGCCGAATCCATTCAGTTCTTTACGTGACACAATATTTCTAAGGCTTTATTTATCACAGACGATAAGTCTCTTAGGAGATGCATTTACATGGGTAGGTATCGCATTGCTTGCATTTCAGCTGGGTGCTGAAAAGTCTGCCGTAATACTTGCAACTGCGCTTACTTTGCGGGTTACTGCATTTATTATTTTTGGACCTTATGCAGGAGTAATTGCAGACAGAGTTGACAGAAAGAAGATAATGTACATTACTCACTTTGTGAGAATGGGAATAGTTGCCTGTCTTCCTTTTGTAACTGAGACATGGCAGATCTATATTTTAATTTTCGTTCTGAACATATTTAATGCATTCTTCACACCTGCTTATAAAGCTGCAATTCCACAGGCTATTAAAAATAAAGCGAATTACAGCTCAGGCATTGCATTATCAAATGCGACAAATCAGCTTCTCGCAGTTCTTGGGCCTGGGCTCGCGGGCGGCGCAGCAGTATGGCTTGGTTCAAGACAAATATTTTTTGTAGATGCAGCTTCATTTATAATAGCTGCAGTTTTTATTTTATCACTTCCACCTCTTCTGATTGCCGCTAAGGGAAAAGGTGAGGTTATAAAAGCTAAAGTTTGGAAAGATGTTCTTAAAGGATCACGGCTTTTATTTACTAATAAGCCGATAAGATTTGCTTTACTGGTTGAATTTGTTTCTGCTATAGCAGGAGCTCAAATACTTGTGAACACGATCGGGTATATAAAAGGACAGCTTAATCTCCATGATACTGAGTACGGATATGTTATGGCTGCCTTTGGTATTGGCGCTGCAATAGCGGCATTTGCATCCGGAAATTTAGACAGGTCGAAAAATAAAATGGCATCTTTATTGATCGGTGGCGGTCTGGTGTGTATTGCAATAGCATTTGGTAATTATGTTACCTTTATTCCATTATTAATACTATGGCTGATAGCGGGATTCGGGCAGACACTTGCTGAAATGCCTTCGCAAATATTAATAGCGGAGCATATTGAAAAAGAAGAGCATGGTAAAGTTTACGGAGCGCATTTTGCCTGGTCGCATTTATGGTGGGCTTTTGCATATCCGATTGCTGGATTTACAGGTTCTAATTTTAAGAACTCAGAATTTATGATAGGTGCAGTTTTATCCGGTGTTCTGTTTATAATTATATTAGTAATATTTTACCCCCGAAGTTCAGGCAAAGACAGGAAATAAAACAATAAAAAGAGTAACAGAATTAATAATGCTCTAACGATCAAAACAATACGAGCACAGAATATTTATTTTTATCAAATTAAAAAAGCAAAATGAAAAACATTAAAGTAAAAAGCTACATAGTTTTATTTTTATCTGTTGTATTCATTTCTGTATCTGCTTTGATGCCTAATACATCTAAAGCCAATGAGATTCAGAAGACAAAAACTACTACGATCAGTCTTCCATCATTACAGTGTAGTATCTGTGTGGTAACCATCACCAAAGCATTAAACAAGCACGATGGAATTCTAAAAGTAAAAATTAATAAAGCAAAAAAAACTGCGAAGATCACTTATGATTCTGACAAAATCTCAGTTGCAGAAATAGAAAATGCAATTACTGCAGCCGGGTATGACGCGAATGAGAAGCCGGCAGATCCTGCTGCTTATGAAAAGCTTCACGGATGCTGTAAAAAATTATAAATAATAATGAAAAATAAGGACAATTCTAAAATGGATTAAAGTCGGAAAGTAATGAATGGACAATATAAACATTTGAAGATAATAAAAGCCTCGTTCATTTCATTTGATATTATATATTGTAAAAGTTACGTTTATTAGGCTTTAATCTAACAAGAGGTTAAACTTCTATTACACCATAAAAAAATAATTAATTAATAAATTAAAAGGAGTTAAAATGGATTACAATCTTAATGAAAAAGGAAAGTGGGAAATTCAGTATGAATCAAATGGAACTACTGTTATGAATACATTACAAACAGCAGTCCATGCAAGTATCATTTATAACGCAATTAGGAATACCTGGAAGATTTTATACTTTAGAGCCGACCTTAATGAAGGTGGAGTAATTAAAACTAAAATCTGGACGCCCCCTACAGATACTACCCCAGCATCTATTTCAGAACAGATAATTGAAAGCTGGCCCGGTGACCCTTTACTAACACCACTTCCAAGACTTTTTTGCAGTGGGCATACACATTTTATAGACTTTGCTGATAATAAGTTAAAATTATTTGCAGCCGGAGGAAATAAAGTAGCTACTATGAATCCTCAACCACCACCACCCTATTATGGTTTGGACTATGCTTATATTTTCAATGAAGAAGATGAGACATGGCAGTATTTAGGATCACCATTCGCGGCAAAACCAATGCCTAACGGAGGAAGATGGTATCCTACTGTTACATTATTGCATACATCCAATCTACTTGTAATGTCTGGTTGGACTACTCAGCCATTTCCGAATTTAACTCCTGTTATATACAAAGTAAGTAGTGGTGTTTGGATTGCCTTAACTGATCATAATGCTCAAATGCCTTTTCCCGATCTTTATCCTGCTGCGCACGTAGTAGCGCGAGGTGATTTTATTGGCAAAGTATTCTATTCTATGCCGATGAAGCAGGCTTTTGTATTCGATCCTTTTGCTGTCGGTTCGGCTATTTATTGGAATCCTGTTGGAAATGAAAGAACTAATCTAAGAACTGAAGGCTGTTCTATTGCCATGCCAATATCACCATTTCCTGATACAAGCGTTAAGTTTTTAATTTTAGGCGGCAAAGATGGTAATAGTACATTTGGCGAATTTGCTCTTGACACTGCCGAGATGATTGATCTAGGTACCGGCGCAAGACCCCGTTGGTCTTTTGTAAATCCAATGAATTTCAGAAGGGCGCAGGCTAATGGTGAAATTCTTCCTGATGGAAAAATATTCGTAATTGGTGGAAATCAAATTAACCAAAGAGAAGCTGCTGTTACCTTCCCGGAAATATTTGATCCTGAAGCAGTAGGGGGAATGGGAAGTTGGACAATAGTTGCTCCTAATACATTTACCAGAATGTATCATTCTGTAGCTTTAGTGATGCTTGATGCAAGAGTATGGGTTGCCGGAGGAGATAGTTTAAATGGAGTTCCTTCAAGCGATTTCATTGAAATCTACAGCCCACCATATTTATTTGATTTTGATAATACAAAACCCCGCCCTATTATTAGTGATTTAAGAGAAACAATTTTAAATTATAATAAACCATTTGATATTTCTACTAATGTCCAGATTGAAAGAGCAATGCTCCTTAGCTTAGGCTCTACAACTCATGCTTTTGACCAAAATCAAAGGGCTGCATATTTAAAAGTAGTACCTGGAATACCAAATGGAATACATCCATATACACTAACCGCACCTTATGATGAATACATTCTTCCGCCGGGATATTACATGCTTTTTATCAGTACTCCTTTAAGCGGTAGCATTTCTAATAAGAACAGAATTCCATCAATAGGGATAATTATTAAGCTTGAAAGATGAGTACAATGAAGAAACTGGTCAATATATTATTCATACTCATTTTATTTTATTCTTTTCCAGCTAAAAGCCAGCCTGTTTTAGAATGGGCAAGAACCTATAATACACCGGGAGGTGGAGGCGATGTGGGTTTAGCAATTATTATTGATCATGCCTACAATGTTTATATAACAGGAGGGGCAAGCGGCGATGTTGGAACAATCAAATATAATTCATCCGGCGTACAGCAATGGATAACAAGGTTTAATGGAATTGAAAATGGTAATGATTATGGAAGAGGAATTGTTTTAGATAGAGCCGGTAATATATATACCGGAGGTGGATATTTAATTAAATACAGAAATAACGGAGACACTGTCTGGACAAGAAGATTTATTGGAATTGGTTCCGGTGGAGATAAATTGAATATAGATAGTATGGGATATTTGTATAGCAGCGGTATTAATATTAATGATTATGCAACCATTAAATACGACAGTGATGGGAATGTAATCTGGCAGCGTTTTTTAAATGGGCCGGGAAATGGTAATGAAACAGTTTATGATCAGGCTATTGATAAATGGAATAATGTTATTGTTACAGGAAGAGTAACAGATAACAATGATCCATTAGATTATTCTGCAGGGACAGTAAAATATTCTCCGAATGGTGATACGATGTGGACTCATTTATATAATAATCCTGATAATGCAATTCGACCATGGGATCAAGCAAATGCCTGCACTGTTGATGACTCAGGTAATGTATATGTTACCGGATATGCAAGAGCCGGAAATGGAATTGTAGGCGACTGCCTAATAATAAAATATAAGCCAAACGGAGACATAGCATGGACAAGATTATATGGGGATGAAATACCTGGTGAATCTGGCGAGGATATTGAAGTAGATAAAACCGGAAATGTATATATTGCAGTGCGTATTGAAGATAATATTAACGGAGTAATAAAGTATAACACAGATGGTGTATTTCAATGGATAAGAACATTTCCTGTATTTTTTTATACAAGCTTGCCGCTTTTAAAACTTGATAGCCAGGGAAATGTATATATAACAACTCCATTAGAAAGAGTGGCTGGTTTTAGCGATTTGAGAGTAACAAAATATAACCCAGCAGGAGACCTGATATGGTATGTTTTATATCCCGGCAGCGGTCCCAGTACATTTTATGCGGCTGAAGATATGGCAATTGATAATTTAAATAATGTTTATGTAACCGGCACAGGTTACAATAACACAATAACTGTTAAATATTCGCAAACGACCGGTATCGAACCTATATCAAATGAAATACCGCTAAAGTTCAACCTATCACAAAATTATCCGAATCCATTCAATCCGGTTACAAAAATAAATTATACTTTGCCCACTTCAACTTACGTTTCACTAAAGGTTTATGATGTTCTGGGAAATGAGATTGAAACGCTTATAATGGTAAAGCAAAATGCAGGAAATCATAGTGCAGCCTTTGATGGTTCAGGGATTGCGAGCGGAATTTATTTTTACAAGCTTGTTACAGATAATTTTTCGGAGACAAAGAAGATGATCTTGATAAAATAATCATTTCATTTTCATTTAATGTTAATATTCAATAATATAATTTATTAAAAGCATTATCGGCAAACGTCTTAAAATGATCTGTTCTATTAATTAAACATTAATGAACGAAACAAATACATACGATATAAAAGGAATGCACTGCGCTTCGTGTGCTAACACTATCGAAAAAACTTTTACAAAAACCGAAGGTGTTGAAAAAGCAGAAGCCAATTATGGTAATGAGTCTGTAAAGGTTTCCTTTGACAGTTCAAAAGTAACTCCGGAGCAGCTTTCGAAAAAGATCGAACCATTCGGATATTCACTTATTCTTGAAGACAGATCAAATACGCATCCAAACGGTATGCATCCTCAAGTTGATCTTACAGACAAAATGGATCACAGTAAAATGAACCATGATATGCAAGGAATGGATCATGGTGATCATTCTGAGCACCTCGGCCTGAATCTTTCACTTAACGATAAGCTTGCCGAGCTTGCTGACTTAAAGACTAAAATTCTTATCGCAATTCCCATGGCTATCATTAGCATTTTTATTATGGCTTGGGATATTCTCGCAATGTATAAGTCAGTTTCTCCTATGTCACACACTATGATGGAATTCTTCCATCATCTGCTTCCGCTTATGGCAACATATATCCTCTTTGTTGCCGGCAAGCCATATCTTAAAGGTGTCTGGCTTTTCATTCGTTATGGAAATGCCGGCATGGATACCCTGATCGGTATAGGTACGCTTGCAGCCTTCCTATACAGCTTTGCTGTGACTGCTTTTGAAAGTTTGTTAGCACCTTATATAAATGTTGAGCATACTTATTATGATGTAACAATTGTAGTTATAACTTTCATCGTTCTTGGAAAGTATCTCGAAACAAGATCAAAGATCAGGACAGGGGATGCTATCGAAAAGCTTTTAAATCTTCAGGCAAAAACTGCACTTGTTAAGCGGGATGGAAAAGAAATAGAGATATCAGTAAATGATGTTTTGATCGGTGAACTTATAATTGTAAAGCCGGGTGCAAAAATTCCTGTGGATGGAATTGTAACTGAAGGTTTATCCTTTATAGATGAATCAATGATTACAGGTGAACCAATGCCTGTTCAGAAAAAAATAAATGATAGCGTTGTAGCAGGAACTCTGAATACAAGCGGCTCATTTATTTTCAAAGCTACTAAGATCGGATCAGAAACTTTTTTAGCTCACATAATTAAAATGGTAAAAGATGCCCAGGGCAGCAAAGCTCCTATTCAGGCAATGGCTGATAAAATTTCTGCCGTATTCGTTCCGATAGTTATGGTGATAGCTTTTTTATCTTTAGCTCTCTGGCTTATCTTTGGAGTAAGTTCTCTTGGCTTTTCTCAGGCTTTATCCTATGGGTTACTTTCATTTGTTGGAGTACTCGTTATCGCATGTCCTTGTGCTTTAGGTCTTGCAACGCCAACTGCAATTATTGTAGGAGTTGGTAAAGGTGCAAAGGAAGGTATTCTAATAAAAGACGCTGCCACACTTGAAAAGCTTCATAAAGTAAACACTATTGTAGTAGATAAAACCGGGACTATAACTAAGGGAAAGCCTGCATTGGTAGATATAAAAGTTCTTTCAGATATATCAGAAGAAAAATTAATTTCAATTCTCGCTTCCCTTGAAAAAAAGTCGGAGCATCCTCTTGCAAATGCAGTTGTAAATTATGCAGCGTCAAAAAATATATCTTTAATGGAAGTAAAAGATTTTCAGGCAATTCAGGGAAAGGGTATCCAAGGATCAATAGACGGAATTGAATACTTCATCGGCAGCCCTAATCTGATTTCCGAAATGAAAATCGATTTTGATAGTAATGTATTAAACGAATTTACTTCTCAGGGAAAAACCCCGGTCCTTATATTTTCAAAAGATAATGTACTTGGTTACGTTATGATAGCCGATGAAGTAAAAGAGGAATCTGCTCAGGCTGTTAAAGATCTTCATGCACTTGGAATAAAAGTCATCATGCTTACAGGCGATGATGAAAGAGCCGCTCGTTTTATTGGTTCACAGGTCGGTATCGATGAAGTAATTGCGCAGGTTCTTCCACAGGATAAGCTGATCAAAATAAAAGCATTACAGTCAGAAGGAAAAATAGTTGCAATGGCAGGGGATGGTATAAACGATGCTCCTGCACTGGCTCAGGCAGATATTGGAATTGCAATGGGTACCGGAACAGACGTTGCAATCGAATCAGCAGGCATCACTCTTCTCAACGGAGATATTTCAAAACTGGTAAAAGCTATCAGGCTTTCAAAGATCACCATGCTCGGCATTAAGCAAAATCTTTTCTGGGCATTTATATATAATATAATCGGTATCCCACTCGCTGCCGGCCTCTTCTTTCCGTTATTCGGAATACTTTTAAATCCTGTTTTTGCCGGAGTCGCAATGGCTCTTTCCAGTGTATCAGTAGTTACAAATTCACTGCGTATCAAAACCAAAAAACTGTAAAAATAAAATTGATAGTTTTTCTTTCTTACTAAAAACTATTCAATATATTATCTAAATTATAGATATTGGTTTTGAACAAAAGGTAACTAACCGGACCTCAAACCGGTTCAAATTGTAATTTTCATTTTTTGAAAAAATTCTCACTTCTTGCTTTTCTTACTTTTGCTGCGGCTTTTACTCCTATCGCCGCTAAATACACTGTCAGTGAGATCAATCCGTTAGAGCTGGCATTTCTCAGGTTTGGAGTTGCTACTCTTCTTCTATACATAGTTTGCCTCTTTAAAAAAGTAAAGTTCGGAATAAAAAAAGAAGACAGGCTTAGGTTTCTATTCCTCGGCTTCCTTGTAATTCCGTTCAACCAGTTTGTATTCCTCACCGGCATCAAAATGTCCGGAGCTTCTCACTCAGGAATACTTTATGCCTGCACTCCACTGATCGTATATCTTGTTTCTATAAAGCTTAAACAGGAAGTATTCAATAAAAAGAAGCTGCTTTATATTTCAATGACCATAGCAGGGATCTTCGTGATCTTTTATGAAAATATTGTTCACGTTCAGAAAGATGGCGGTTCAATTCTTAAAGGAGATCTTCTTTTATTTCTGGCAGTAACTTCTTTTGCAATTTATCTGGCATATAGCAAAGGAATGATAGTAAAATATGGTTCTTTAAAAACCCAGACAATTGCTTTTATTATCGGCAGCGTGATCTATCTTCCGGTTTTCTTATACAATATCCCTGAACTAAACTTTGACCGTCTTGAGATCTGGGGGATAGTGGGTTATTTCCATCTTACAGTTATAGTTGCCTTCAGCAGCTATTTCCTTTATAATTATTCTACAAAATTTATTCCAACAAGCACACTTACTACTTTAACAAACACTTCTCCCGTATTTACCATTTTGCTTTCTTGGATTTTATTAAAAGAAAGTTTATCGTATTTTTTCATAATAGGAGCATTTATAACCATTTTAGGTGTTCTACTTACACAGATCAATTCTGTTAAATTAAAAAAGCCGGTAGTCCCAATTCCACCTGCATAGACTTTGAATAATAACACTTCCAATCAGGCAGATATCATAAGCAAAAAGCTGAATGTAGCTTATAAGTCACTTTTAGCTGCGATCGTCATAACTTTTATTAAAGTTGCAGCCGTATATTTCAGCGGAAGTCTTGGAATTCTTTCAGAAGTAATAAATTCTGCAATAGATATTTTCGTCTGCATCATCACTCTTCTTTCTATTCAATATTCTTCTCGTCCGCCTGATGAACGTCATAACTATGGTTACGAAAAGATTGAAAATTTTTCTGCAATAATGCAGGTTATAGTATTGTTTGGAACTACAGCATATATCATTTATGAAGCTGTCAGAAGGCTGATGCATCCTGAGGCAGGTTTATTAAATATTTCGGTTTGGACATTCGGAGCTCTTATACTTACTATATTTATTGATGTCAACAGATCGCGAAAGCTGAACAAGATCGCTAAAGAAACTAATTCGCATGCACTTGAAGCCGATGCAATGCATTTTACAAGTGATATAATGAGTTCAATTGTTGTGATAATTGGATTGGCTTTATACCTGATCGGATTTAAGCAGGCTGATGCCATAAGCGCATTAGCTGTTTCAGCTATAATTATATTCATGGGAGTTAGAATGTTCAAAAAAGCATTCGATTCTCTTCTTGATAAAGTCCCGGCAGGCATCTATGAAAAAATAAAATATGAAACACTCCTGATAGAAGGTGTTGAAGGAATAAAGAATTTAAGGATCCGGAGCTCAGGGTCGAAAATATTTATAGATATGGTTATTAATCTTAACAGGATAATCCCATTTGCAGAAGCTCATAATGTAATGGACGTAGTAGAAAAAAAACTTAATGCATTTTATCCGAACGCTGATATAGTCCTTCACGGAGAGCCCGTTGAAACTCCAAAGGAGACTATTAATGATAAAATTAAGATGATCGTAAATTCTTATAAGCTTAAATCTCATGATGTAATATCTTACAAAATTGGAAATGAAATTTTTGCTGAGCTTCATGTGGAAATAAAGGACACGAATGATCTGACAGCTGCACATACCCTGGTTACAGAAATTGAAAACAAGATCAAGCAGGAACTAAAAGAGATCACAAAAATTAGAATTCACATTGATGAGCCAAGCTATCTTGTGTATGATACTCTTGATATAACTGATGAATCCGGAGAACTGATTAATTGTATTAAGAAAATAATTGATAGTCAGCCTGAGGTATTATCTGAAAATGATATATTTATTTTAAGTACGAACGGAAAGATCAGAGTATCTTTAAGCTGTATATTCGACCAGATGCTTTCATTCGATGAAGTTCATGATATTGTAACTCTTTTGGAATCACGAATATTCAGCGAGCTGAAAAGCAAATTTCCAAAGCTCTCAAACGTGATCATCCACGCCGAGCCGGGGAAGAAGATTTAAAAAAACAGTCTCGCGCAAAGCTCGCAAAGGCGCAAAGAAAAGCTTTTATATAATATTTAAAAACAAAATGTAATCATAAAAAACTTGATTTGCCAAATGGCTAATATTTATACTTTAAATATATTAAAATTATTAATAATGCTTTGCGCCGTTGCGAGCTTTGAGTGAAAATTATATAAAATATGCTTACAGAAAATGATTTATCAAAAACAGTTCTAGATCAATGTTTTAAAATACATAAAACACTAGGTCCAGGATTACTTGAATCTGTTTATGAAGAAATTCTTTGTTTTGAACTTATTAAGCTTGGCTACAATATAAAAAGACAACCTTCTATTGCAGTTGTTTATGAATCAATAAAATTAGATATGGGTTTTCGAGCAGACATAATTGTGGAAGATAAACTTATTATTGAGCTTAAATCTATTGAAGCTATTGCACCAGTCCATAGTAAAATATTATTAACATATTTGAGACTAACAAATATTAAATTAGGTCTCTTAATCAATTTTAATGTTGAATTGTTAAAAGATGGTATTAAAAGAATAGTTAACAATTTATAGCATAAATATTTAAAAATTCTTTGCGCCTTTGCGAGCTTTGCGTGAAACAAAAAGGAAACTGATTGAATAAAAGTTAATAATAATGCTTTGCGCCTTTGCGAGCTTTGCGTGACATAAAATAAAATATGAGCAAAAAAATAAAAGCAGGGATTTTCGGTATTGGACATCTCGGTAAGCTTCATCTAAAGCTTCTTAAAGAGATCAGCAGCGAAAGAAAAGACACTGAAGTCATTGGTATCTTTGACACCGATGCAGAAAAAATGAAGCAGATAGCAGAAGAAAACTCTCTAAAAGTATTTAATACTCCTGAAGAGCTTATTGCTAATATAAATGCTGCTATTATAGTAACTCCAACCTCATTCCATTATGAGCTTGCAGAAAAAACACTTTCAGCAGGAGTTAATACTTTTATTGAGAAGCCTGTCACTGATACTATAGTTGAAGCTGATAAATTATTAGTTCTCGAAAAAAAGCATAAAGTTAAAGTTCAGATAGGTCACATAGAAAGATTTAATCCTGCAATTCTATCACTTGAAAACTTTAATATTAAACCTTTATTTATTGAATCGCACAGATTGTCTCAGTTTAATCCACGGGGAACTGATGTATCTGTAGTTCAGGATCTTATGATCCATGATATTGACATTATTTTAAATCTTGTAAAGTCACCTGTTACTAAAATATCTGCAAATGGAGTTGCCATAATTAGTGATAAGATTGATATAGCAAATGCCCGTCTTGAATTTGAGAATGGATGCGTCGCAAATATTACAGCATCAAGAATATCTCTTAACAAAATGAGAAAGATGAGACTCTTTCAAAAAAACGCTTATCTTTCTGTAGATTTTTCCACCAACACATCTGAAGTTTTCAGATTAAGTGATAAAGATGAAGAAAACTCCGGATTCAATTTCGGAACTATAGAGCATAACGGTAAAAGCCACAAAATAATTTATGAAAAGCCTGCAGTCGAAGAAATAAACCCTCTTAAATTCGAACTTGAGAAATTTATTGAAAGCATTATAAATGATACTGAGCCATATGTTACACTGGAAGACGGAAGAACAGCCCTCGATGTAGCATCAAGGATCTTAAAAGAAATTGAAAGCAACAGTAAGTAAAAATTTTTAAGTTATCTCACAAAACAGATCTTCACATTCGGGCGGAAAGGAAGTGAAAAAAGAAATTCAGGAAATTATAAAAAAGTTGCTGCAGAATAATATTAAAATAGAAAATCCTGTAATAAAAAAATTACAATCCATTGCTGAAAAGAACAAGTTCGATATCTATATTATCGGCGGTTTTGTAAGAGATAGTCTTTTGGGTATTGAGAGCAATGATATAGATATCATGGTTATGGGTGATGCAATTGCATTCGCTGAGCTTGCTGCAAAAGAATTCAAAACATCTTTAAAAGCTGTATATAAAAATTTTCTTACTGCTCTTTTACTCATTCCTAAAAGCAATTCGGACGTTATAAATATAAATGAAGTTTCGGAATACGACCTCATAGAAAAAAATAATATTCTTAAGATAGAATTTGCTTCCGCAAGAAAAGAAAGCTATTCAGAAACGTCCAGAAATCCTTCAGTTTCATCTGCTACACTTGAAGAAGATCTTTCCCGCAGGGATTTCACAGTCAATACTCTGGCAGTAAAGCTGACGGGAAATAAAGGCGATTCATATTCTGTTATAGATCAGTTCAATGGTTTATCTGATCTGGAAAATAAACTCATCCGAACTCCACTTGATCCTGAAAGGACTTTTTCAGATGATCCGCTTAGAATTATGCGCGGCATAAGGCTTGCTTCAAAGCTTGGATTTAAGATCGAAGAAAAAACTTTTGAAGGAATGAATAATATTGCTTCGCGCCTTATCTCCGACAAAGTTGTATCAAGAGAAAGAATAACAAATGAATTTTTGCAGATATTAATGAGCCCTAAGCCTTCTTTAGGGTTAGACCTGCTATATAAAGCCGGTGTCATGAAACAGATATTTCCTGAATTCACTAATCTTGCAGGTGTTGAACAGAGAAAGGATTATCATCACAAAGATGTTTTTTATCACACACTTCAGGTTGTCGATAATATTTCTACTAAAACTAATAAGCTCTGGCTTCGATATGCAGCCTTGCTGCATGATATTGGTAAGCCGCCTACAAAAAGATTTGTAGAAGGTACGGGCTGGACATTTCACGGACATGAAGATTACGGTGCAAGAATGCTTAAGAAAATATTTAAAGATCAGAAGCTTCCATTTACTGTTCTGCCGTATGTTGAAAAATTAGTGCGGATGCATCTACGTCCGATACCTCTTGCAAAAGAAGCTGTAACCGATTCAGCTATCCGCCGACTTGCTGCCGAAGCAGGAGAAGAGCTTGAAGATCTCCTTACACTCTGCAGAGCAGATATCACAACTAAGAATTACGACAAGCAGAGTAAGTACATGAAGAACTATGAGATCGTGGAAAAAAAGATCGTCGATGTACAGGAAAAAGATCAACTGCGGAATTTCCAGTCACCTGTTAAAGGAGAAGAGATCATGGAATATTTTAATATTCCTCCTTCGCGTCAGGTAGGTATTATTAAAAAGAAGATAGAAGAAGCAATTCTTGACGGCTTGATTCCAAACGAATACGAAGCCGCTAAAAATTTCATGATAGAATTACAAAAAGATAAATAAATCTGACCTGACAGGTTATTTTTCCTGTCAGGTCGCTTTTATAAATAAGTTGTTCTTACATTGCATCAAATGTTTTTCGGAATTAATATAACCTCGTTTGTTATTACATTATTAATAGATTTACCATAAATTAATCTTTAAAATTTAAAAGGAGTTTTGTATGCAGGTTGGGATGATCGGTCTTGGAAAAATGGGCGGTTACATGATAGAGCGGTTATTAAAGGATGGTCATAAAACCGTAGGCTTTGATCTTAATAAGCAGGCAGTTGATGATCTTGTAAAAATAAAAAGTGAAGGTGCTCATTCATTGCAGGAACTCGTCGATAAACTTGAATCACCCAGAGCAATATGGATAATGGTGCCGGCAGGAGTACCTGTTGAGCAAACCATTCTTCATTTGATACCCCTTCTTCAAAAAGGTGATGTTATTATTGATGGTGGAAATTCATACTTCAAGGATTCCATCCGCCGCTATGAAATGCTTAAAGAAAAAGAAATTAGCTTTCTCGATTGCGGAACAAGCGGAGGTATATGGGGACTTAAGAACGGATATTGCGTAATGGTTGGAGGCGACAAAGAAGCTTTTGATAAATGCGAAAGTATTTTCAAAACTCTTGCACCTGATAAAGGATATAAATATACAGGAGCTTCAGGTTCCGGTCACTATGTGAAAATGGTACACAACGGAATTGAATACGGAATGATGCAGTCGTATGCCGAAGGCTTTCAGATAATGAAAGTTTCTAATTATGATCTGGATCTTGCAGGCATTGCAGACCTATGGGGACATTCAAGTGTTGTGCGCTCTTGGCTTCTTGAGCTTCTTGCAGATGCATTAAATAAAGAGCATGACCTTCATTCAATAAAAGGATACGTTCCGGATTCCGGAGAAGGTAGATGGACGATACAGGAAGCAATTGATAAAAATGTTCCTGCGCCCGTTATAACTTTATCTCTGATGATGAGATTAGTATCCAGGCAGGATGAATCATTTTCTGCAAAGGTACTTGCTGCATTAAGAAATGAATTTGGCGGTCACGAAGTTAAAAAAGAATAAAACAGAAAACATGGAAATATCTCCCAGCATAATGGTAATATTCGGAGCCTCAGGTGATCTGACGCAAAGAATGCTTATTCCTTCTTTATACAAGCTTCACCTCCGAGGATTGCTGCCAAAAGAATTCTCTATCCTTGGCTTTGCAAGAACTGAAATGAATAGTGATGAGTTCAGGGATTTTCTTAAAAAAGCAATTCAGGGTAATAAGGATTTTAAAGATCTTGATGAAGCCAAATGGAAAGATTTTGCAGATAAGCTGAATTATCTTGCAGCTGATTTTGATAATCCTGAATCATACCATGAGCTAAGAAGAACTATCCGTGAACTTGATGCAAAAACAAAAGCATGTGATAACCTGCTTATTTATTTTGCAATTCCTCCTACGGCTTACAAAAAAGCAGTAGATAATTTAGGTATTGCCGGGCTGAATGTTCCATGCGGACCTGATAGCTGGACAAGAATAATTGTTGAAAAGCCTTTTGGAAATGATCTTGAATCAGCTAAAGATCTAAATGCGCACTTAGCAAAATATTTTACTGAATATCAGATTTATCGTATTGATCACTACCAGGGGAAAGAAACTGTTCAGAATATTTTAGTTACAAGATTTTCCAATGGAATTTTTGAACCGCTCTGGAACAGGAATTACATTCACCACGTCGAAATAACTGCTGCAGAGAGCATAGGCATTGAGAATCGCGGGGGATATTATGATCAGACAGGAGCTTTAAGAGATATGGTTCAAAATCATTTGATGCAGCTAATGTGTCTTGTAGCAATGGAGCCGCCATCTTCTTTCAGATCAAATTTTATCCGTAATGAATCTATGAAAGTTCTTCAGTCACTTAAGCCTATGAAAGAAGCGGATGTGCCTAAATGCGTTATTCGCGGACAGTATACTGAATCTATCGTGAAGGGTGAACAGCTAAAAGGATACAGGCAGGAAAAAGATGTTAAGCCAAGATCTAAGACTGAAACATTTATTGCAATGAAAGCATATATTGATAACTGGAGATGGGAAGGTGTACCGTTTTATTTAAGAACAGGTAAAAGACTTCCTACAAGAGTTTCTGAAATTGTTATTAGGTTCAAGCCTACTCCTCACAAGCTTTTTACTCTGGGAGAAAATATTGCTCAGACATCAAACCAGCTCATTTTAAGAATACAGCCCGATGAAGGAATTCTTCTTAAATTCGGAATGAAAAAGCCCGGTGAAGGTTTTGAACTTGAGAATGTAGGAATGGATTTTCATTACACAGATCTGAAATTTGAATCTATTCCAACTGCTTATGAAAGATTGCTGCTTGACTGTATGATAGGTGATTCAACTTTGTTTGTTCGTCAGGACGCTGTTGAAGCTTGCTGGGAATTCGTTCAGCCCGTCATTAATGCTTTTGAGAATAATAAAAAGATCCCTGTTCATGGTTATCCTGCAGGTTCATGGGGACCTAAAAACGCAGATGATCTTATCGTAGAAAAAGATATGAAATGGAGATATCCATGTAAAAATCTTACGAACGATGATACTTATTGCGAGCTTTGATAATTAAGTAATTGCCGCTGTTGGTGTTGCTTATCCACCAACAGCCATACCACTTTTGAAGGCAGCTTTCTGAAAGAATTGTTTTACTTCTATTTATTTTATGCAGATAAAAGTTTATGAATCCCCGCAGGAGACCGCAGAAAATTTTGCAGAATATTTATATTTAAAGTCCCGGATTAAAACTGAAAGAAATGATTTTTTCCATCTGGCTGTCTCCGGCGGAAGTACTCCTGAACGACTTTTCCAAATTCTTGCTCAGCGTGATGAAATGAACTGGGATTTGATCAGGTTATTCTGGGTTGATGAAAGATGTGTACCCCCAGAAAATGATCAAAGTAATTATGGGAAAGTTAAAGAGCTTCTGCTGAATAAAATTGTTATGCCTGAAATAAATATTTTTAGAATGAAAGGTGAGATGCCTCCAGAAAAAGCAGTTGAAGAATATACTGAAGTATTAACTAACAATGCTCCTTTAAAAAATAATCTCCCTTCATTTGATCTATTATTTTTAGGAGTAGGTGAAGACGGACATACGGCTTCGATCTTTCCGGGTAATCTTGATCTGCTTGATTCAGATAAATTCTGTCTTCATACTGTAAATCCTCAAACAAAGCAGGATCGTTTAACTCTTACTGCAAAAGTTATTAATAATTCCGCTGAAGTTTCTTTTCTTATAACCGGGGGAAAGAAAGCAAAAGTTTTTAACGACATAATAAACAAAACTCCTGAAGCAATTAACTATCCCGCATACCACATTTCCACAATGGATAAAAACCTTATTTACTGGATCGATAAAAGTGTAGTGGCGTAATTGCTACTTCCTTACAAAATGTCTTCCCCGAATGCTTTTATCTGGGATCCCGAACTTTTAATACCAACAGCCATCAAAATCTTTGTCATTCCTGCGAAAGCAGGAATTCCGATAATGAAACACTTACATTTTATACAAAGACTAAATCCAATGCCATTGAAGTCTCCGCCGCCGTTGGTGTTTTAGTTTCGATTTATCGGAACGCCACCAACGGCCACCAAACATTGACCTGACAGATTCTTTTCCCTGTCAGGTCGCTTTTCTTAATATTCCACTTTCCACCTAAGATCAACCGCTTTTAATGAATTGACCCTCGGGGATTCCTACTTTCGCAGGAATAACAAACTGATTTGGTCTTTGAGATCTATTTTTGGCACAAAAAAAAAGACGTGCAAAGCACGCCTTTTCAATAAGTAAACCGAAATAAAACTATATCCTTACAATTCCTTCAAAGCACTCTTCAATATTCCAATTCCTTCACTCAACTCTGATTCATTAATATTGATCGGAGGTCTGAATCTGATAGTTTTTTCTCCGCATCCCAGTATCATCAATCCATTCTCATATGCTTTTGCCGATATCTTATTTCTCATTTCAGCTGACGCTGCATCGAATGCACAGAATAACCCAAGCCCTCTTGCATTACTGACTTTATCTGGGAATTCAAGTGCAAGGTCTTTAAGATTTTTCTTAAGAATATTTCCCATTATTTCACAATTATAAACCAAGCCATCTTCTTTTATAATCTCAAGGATCCTTGTGAACCTCACCATGTCAACAATGTTGCCGCCCCATGTAGAATTTATCCTGCTCGCTTTTGCAAACACATTATCTTCAACTTCATCAATTCTGCCCGTTGACAGAATTCCACAAACCTGTGTCTTTTTTCCAAATGAAATAATATCAGGTTGCACAAAATGCTGGTGCGCCCACCATTTGCCTGTCATAGCGATACCCGTCTGAACTTCATCAAGAATAAATATGATCTCATTCTCATCACAGATATTTCTGAGTTCAATAAAAAATTCTTTTCTGAACTGATTGTCTCCACCTTCCCCCTGAATTGGTTCTAATAAGATCGCTGCAATATCATCCTTATTGTTTTTTATTGCTTCCTTTATTTCAGCAATTGCTTTCTTCTCAGCTTCAACGACGTATTTAGTGTTTTCTTCATTCAATGGAAATTTAACCTTTGGATTTGAGATCCTTGGCCAGTCAAACTTCGGAAAATACATCGTCTTTACCGGATCAGTATTTGTCAGTGATAATGTATATCCTGATCGGCCATGAAAAGATTCTTTGAAGTGTATAACCTGAGTTCCTTTTTCTTCTTTGTATCCCTTTGCAAAATTCTTTCTAACTTTCCAGTCGAATGCAGCCTTCAGCGCATTTTCCACTGCCATCGATCCGCCTTCAATTAAAAAAGTATGCTTGAAATATGAAGGTACTGCAGTTTCAAAAAAAGTTTTCACGAACACTGCCTGCTCTTCTGCATAAATGTCTGAAAGTGAGGGTTTGCCTACTGCAACAGTTCCGATCTTTTTTATAAATTCTTCGTTATGGATCTTCGGATGATTCATTCCCAATGGATTAGAAGCTACAAAAGTAAAGAAGTCCAGATAATTTTTTTTATGCTTGGAATCATAGATGTATGAGCCTTGTGATTTTTTAAAATCAAGAGTCACATCAAATCCATCAACCATCATATATTGCTTCAGTACATCCTGAACATTTTCCGGAGCAACAGTAACATGTGAGCCGGATACTTTCATCTTATTTTCGATACTTCCTGTAACAGCTTTTGTTTCCATAGTAAGAGTGATTTAGAGTGTTAGAAGATCTTATTTTACTTCACCGATTATAACCGGCAATTCATTTTTAGACCAGAGATACTTTATAAATTTATCTGCTATTGAAGGGGTAATAATAAAAACCAGTCCTATTCCCATATTAAAAGTCTTTGCCATATCACTAGTTGATACATTGCCTTTGGCTTTTATCAGCTTGAAAATTTCAGGCTTAGCCCAGGCATTCCAGTCGATGCTTAATTTTCTGCTTTGAGGAATTACTCTTTTTGTGTTCCCTTCAATTCCTCCGCCTGTAACATGTGAGATGGAATTTATCTTAAACTTTTTTAATGATAACTGAATAATTTTCAGATAAGATCTGTGAACTTTAAGAAGTTCATCCCCAATTGCTAAGTTCTTATCTGAAAATTTGCTATTCAGTTTTACTTTTGTATCAAATATCTTTCTGGCTAATGAATAACCGTTAGTGTGCAATCCATTCGATGGAAGTCCTATAAGAAGATCACCCATCTTTACATTTTTTCTATCTAGTATATTTCTCTTTTCAACAATTCCTGTTATGCATCCGGCAAGATCAAAATCTTTTCCGGAATATACACCGGGCATTTCTGCTGTTTCACCGCCTATCAAAGAGCAATTATTATTTATGCACCCTCTCGCCATTCCTTCAATTACCTTTGAAGCGTATTTTGCGTTCAGCTTTCCGGAAGCATAATAGTCCAGAAAAAAGAGAGGTACTGCGCCGCAAACTGCTATGTCATTTACACAATGATTAACAAGGTCTTCACCAACAGTATCATAGCGATCTAGTAAAGAAGCGATCTTTGATTTAGTACCGACACCATCTATGCTTGAAACGAAAACAGGGGACTTATATTTATTATTAAGCTTGTAAAAGGCTCCGAAATTTCCCAAGCCGGATATTACTGAGCTGTTAAAAGTTTTTTTAACAAGCGGCTTAATGGAATTAACAAATTTATCTCCTTCAGAAATGCTGACACCTGAAGATCTGTACGATAATCTGCGGGATAATTTCACATAGGTAAGATACGAAATAAGGCTGTTGAGTTCAATCCAAAAAGTGCAAAAAGAGAATAAAATCGAAGAAAATGCAGTTTAAAACGTTTAAAGTGTGTTTTTAAATATAAATAAATTTCACATAGATACGCATATCTACGTCTATTCAATGAAGGGAAATTAAAAGTTCACAGATGTGTAAATTCTTAACCCTAATTATCCTTACTCAGCCAGCCTTTTCTACGGAAAAAATTCAGCATTAACATCGAAATAATAAACATCATTCCCACGCTTATCCAGAATCCATATTCATTGTCCAGAAGCGGAAAGTTTTTAGAAAAATTCATTCCGAAAATTCCCGTAATTAAATTTAGCGGTAGGATTATTGTAGCGATAACTGTCAGAACTTTCATGATCTCATTCATCTTGTTATTTACGATAGAGAGATATGAGTCTAAAAGACCCGTCACTACATCACGATATGATTCTGTTGTATCAGCAACTCGTACCAGATGATCATAAACATTTCTGTAATAGAGAGATTCTTTTTTATCGATAACTTCAAAGTCCCCTCGGAAAGCCTTGAACAGGATCTCTTTCTGATAAGTCGATATCCTGCGAACATAAAGCAGCTCACGTTTAAAAGCTAATATTTCCTGAAGTGTTTTCTTTGAAGAGTCTTTTTCAAAAACATTTTCTTCGATAGCATCTATCCTCGTATCAAGTATCTCAAGCATCGGATAATAATTATCTACGAGATGATCTAATATTAAATGGAGTATATAATCAGGACCTTTAAGCAGAAGTGAATCTTTTTGGTATGTCTCAACGCTCTTAAGAACAAAATTTACTTTTTCTTCGTTATGAATAGTAATTATAAAATTATTCCCGACAAAACAGCTTAAAGAAAAAATATGATAAGTTTTCTCATCCAGTGTAAAACCGTTAAAAATGAGAAATATATATTCTCCGAAATCATCGATCTTCGGAAGCTGAACGTTATCCTTTGATTCATTATATTTGAGAACATCTTCGATATTAAGCTCATGAAGTCCGAACTTATCATTAAGAATATGACCTATCTCTGCATTGGGAGTATTCCATAGATCTACCCAGATAAATTCCTGAGATTTTTTATCCCAGCTGGTTATCTCTGCGAGATCGATAGTTTCGCACTTGCCGCACGGCTTTTGTCTGTGAATTGTTATCATTTATCTTCTATAATTTCTTCAACAATATCATCTTCAATATCGTCTTCAATATCATTTTCTGCCAGGTTCAGATATTTATTACCTGCAGATTCTTTAATGATCTTTTCCGATTTATCAATTACAATTACGAATTCTCCTTTAATATTATTTTCTCCAAGCTCATCTAAAATACTTTTTGCAGTTCCACGAAAATGCTTTTCAGCGGGCAGTGTAAGATCAAAGCCAATGTAAATTCTTCGTAAAGGCATAACTGCGCTTATATCAGTTAATATCTGCTTTAATCTGTACGGCGCTTCCATGAGAACCATAACTTTATTGATTGAAGATAGATCTTTTAACTCTTTGATTCTATGCTCTGACTTTGGAGAGATGAATCCTATATAATAAAACCTGCTAATATCAAATGCCGAGCAGACAAGTGCAGCAAGAAGTGAATTCGCACCATGAAAAAATTCTATCTTAACATTAAACTCGATGCATTTTTTAACAAGATCTTTACCCGGATCTGCAAAAAGGGGAGTACCGGCATCAGAGATAAGGCCGACATTCTTTCCTGTCAGAATATCATGAAAAATTTCATCCATTTCTTCTGATGAACCTTTTTTCTCAGTATGTTCATTGATCTGACGAAGTTCTTTATCAATGTTAAACGTTCGTAAAAGCTTTTTAGCTTCCTTAAACTCTTCACAGATAATATAATCCATCGACTTTAGAGTTTCCAATGCTCTTAAAGTCATATCAGCATAATTTCCAATTGGTGTAGTGATTATATTTAAAGTACCGGTCAAAAAAGATAAATAATTTATTTTAGATATTATCTCGTTCCCAATCCCCTGATTGGGAATGGAAACAATAAGTTTCTACTTCTGCTTATGTTCCAATCCTGTACTTCCATATCCACCTTCACCTCTTTCAGTTTCTGAAAGTTCAAAGGTCTCATTCAAGGTTGCCTTTGCATAAGAAGCTATTACTAGTTGCGCAATCCTGTCTCCGAAATTCACTTTAAAAATATTTTTTCCATGATTTATCAGAAGGACTTTAACTTCTCCTCTGTAATCATGATCAATTGTCCCCGGTGAATTCAGTACAGCAACAGAATGCTTTAGTGCAAGCCCGCTTCTTGATCGTACCTGTCCTTCATAGCCTGATGGAATTTCCAGTATTAAATTTGTTGGGATGATAGCTGTTTCGCCGGGAGGAATGCTGATTGTTTCAGATGAAGATGAGCAAAGATCCATTCCTGCCGAACCTTCTGTTTTATATTCCGGCAGGATAGTCTCTGTATTTTTGTTAAACTTGCAGTAATTTAATTTCAATTATTCAGATTTGCTGATGAAAGTAATCCCAATGCAAGAGCAATAATAATTCCGATACCTGCAAGAACTGCAATTATCACATTTATTATTCCAAGCCACATACCGATCGTTGCCATTGTTTTTCCTGCATGCGGTGATCTTCCTTCATTGATCATTCTTAATTCTTTTTTGCCGATGATCCATGCCGGTATAGCAGTTAAAATACTGCAGCCGATAACCCATGCTGCTATTCCTAATACAAGAGCTAAAATAGCGTTTGAACTTGCACTTCCTTCCATCTGACTGCCTGGCATTCCTGTGTTCCCGGTATTCGTGGTACCAAATGGCGGCGGGGGTGGAGGAGGTGGTGGAACAGGATTATATCCTGATGAAGGCGGCGGTGGCGGTGGCGGCGGAAAATTGCCTGAATTGCTATCCTGTCTGTAAAGTCTGGAACGGATCATATGCTGAATATTTAGTTTATAAAAAAAAGTGAAGGTTTTATACTTCAATATAGTAAAAATGCTTTAAAGTATTAACTGTAACTTTTATGAATAGTTTACCTGTTTCCAAAGAGGAAAAAGAAGTCTCCGGATAATTTATCTTATGGAAACTACTTTTTATGGGTCTTAAACCACGAACTTCTTAAAAAACAATTTCTCAGCATTTCCTGTCAAGATCTTTATTGCTTCATCCACTTCAATTCCTTTCAGCTCAGCAATTTTATTTATTGTATTTATTATATAGGAAGGCTCATTGGATTTTCCACGGTAAGGTACAGGCGGGAGATAAGGGGAGTCGGTTTCGGAAAGCATCATTTCCATAGGCGTTTGAATTACTTTATTTACATCTGAATAATTTTTGTAAGTTATATTTCCGCAGTAGGATATAAAAAATGTTTTAAACCTTTTTATTTTATCTAAATGTTCAGTAGTTCCTTCAAAGCAATGGAATTGACCTTTAAGACGTTCATCAATATTATTGCCGATAATTTCTATGCAATCATCTATCGAATATCTTTGATGTATAATAACCGGCAAGCCGGAATCTTTTGCAAGCTCTATTTGTAATCGAAAAAATTCTTTTTGTTTTTCATTGTAAGAAGTATCCCAGTAATAATCCAGACCTGTTTCTCCGATTGCTACAACTTTCGGCTCGTTCACTAATGAAGCAATTTTATCTATCTCAGAAAATTCAATATCTTTACAATCTCCGGGATGAATTCCCACTGCTGCATAAACAATATCATACTTACTGCATATCTCAAGGATCTTTAACGATGATTGATGATCAACTGCTGGACATATTATTTTCTGAATTCCGGCGTCTTCAGCTCTCTTAATTACATCATCTATCTGAGAATATACTTTATCAATAAATAGGTGAGCGTGTGTGTCTATTAACATTTAAGTGAAAAGATGAGAGTTTGTAACCAGGCATTTAAGAAGGCTGGAAAATCTTTCATAAGAATTTTTACCTGCTTCTACTACTTCGCTGTGGTCGGCAGCTTTCATATTATTAAATCTCAGCAGATTTGTAATGCAGGAAATACCTATTGTTTTGATACCCTGATTATTAGCTCTCATTATTTCATGAATTGTTGACATTCCGATAGCATCTGCATGGAATTTTTTGAAAACGTTTATCTCTGAATTTGATTCATAGTTTGGTCCCGTAACTCCGCAATATGCTCCATACCTGACCGGGATAGAGTTTTCCGTGCAAACATTTCTTACATTGTTTATAATATTCCGGTTATAGGGGTTAAAGCATGTATCAGATCTTTTCTGCATCAGATTAATATGTGATGTCATTATCATTAGATCACCGACTTCGAAAACAGAATTAATTCCTCCGGCTGCGTTTGTAATTATCAGAAGATCAACATCAAGCTCCTTTGCCTTCTCAACATTTCCACATACTGTGCTTACATCATTACCTTCATAAATATGCTGGCGGCCTTCGAAGAGTACAACCGGCTTTTCGTTGATACTCCCTGTATATATTTTCCTTTTATGAAAGCCTGAATCATCACTGAATATGATCTTTTTATCTTCAACTTCGTCGGAAAAATTGTTCAGTCCTGACCCTAATACTATACCTGTTTTACCCAACTATATAATTTTGTTTAAAATGCCTTTCCCTTGCATAAATTAGCGGTTACCCCTATTTTTCAATGGAAACTTTTTGGTTAGATGTATCGTTACAAATATAAGAAATTTCATGTATTAAAACTAAAGAATTTGAAATTTCGAAAAAGGTAAAATGATGATTAAAAATGTTGTAGAACAATCAAAAGATTATTTTTCTAAAGCATATAACTTTCAGGTAAACGGTGATTATAAAAAAGCAATTGAGAACTATTTAATTTCAATTGACCTTTTTCCAACACCTGAAGCGCATACATATTTAGGCTGGGCTTATTCCTTAAATGGTGAGCTCGATAAAGCCATAGATGAATGTAAAAACTCAATTGAACTTGACCCGGAATATGGAAATCCTTACAACGATATAGGTGCTTATCTCATTAGCAGAAAGCAGTATGATGATGCTATTCCATATCTTGAAATGGCAATAAATTCAAAAAGATATGAGAACTATCACTTTGCTCACTATAATCTTGGAAGAGTTTTCGAAAGCAAGGGCTTATGGTTTGAAGCTTTAGATGAATACAGAACTGCTTTTGATATAGAACCAAACTTTGTGGCAGCAAAGCAGCTTTTTAATAAGCTGCAGGGACTTATGAACTAGGCAGCTATGCTAAAAGTGGAATGAAAATAAGTCTTTTTTGTTGAATTTTTATTTTGCAAAATAAGATTTATCTTAGCCATCTGTTAGTAGTTTGTTTCTTAATCTAAAAAGTGTTAATGAAAGAAGTAAAAGGTAAAGATCTTACAATATTTGAGCAAACATATATTCCCCAGATCGTAAAGGGAATGGCTCTTACCTTTAAGCAGATGTTCAGGCCTAAATTCACTCGCCAGTATCCTGAAGAAAAATGGATATCACCTGCAGCCTTTCGTGGCAGGCCGGTTTTGGTTGAAGAAGAAGATGGCAGTGAAAGATGTGTTGCATGTGGTTTATGTTCAAGAGTATGCCCGTCACTAGCTATCGAAGTACAAGCAGCCGAAACTACTGATGAAAAAGAAAGATACCCTGTTAAATTTGAGATCAATATGCTGAGATGCATTTATTGCGGCTTCTGTGAAGAAGTTTGTCCTGAAGAAGCAATAGTAATGAGCGATGAATATGAACTCGTATTCAATTCGCAGCATGAAGCTATTTACGGAAAAGAAAAACTGCTTGTTCCAAAAGCTAAATTACAAAAACGTTTAGATTATTTAAAAGAAGCAAGATAAATTATAAGAGTAAGTGAAGTTATCCATTACATATAAAATTCTATTCTATCTATTATTTGCGAGCGCAATTTCTTTTGCGCAGACAGATGTACCTAATTCTATATCAGGCTATTCTGCAAAAATAAAAAAAGGATCAGTTACTCTGAACTGGAAGATCTCCAATCCGAATAATGTAAGCAAGTTCCGACTTGAATATAAAATGAAAGGAACTGAAGAATATAAGCTGATCGATGAAGTTCTTTTTGCATCATACATTAAGAAAGAAGCAATTGACTCGGTAAATCTTTATTCATTTTCCTATAAGGATAAAAGAGATGAGAACGGAGTTTACTTTTACAAGCTTTCAACTTATGATATACACGGAGCTGCGATCAATAGCGAAGAGATAAAGCTTGGTATTTCTGAAATTTCTGATTTCAAGCTGCATCAGAATAATCCGAATCCATTCAATCCAACAACAATGATCACGTATGATCTGACCTCTGCCGGAAATGTATCTCTTAATGTCTATAGTCTTACAGGCAAGCTTATTGTCCAACTTATAAATGAGGTTCAGGCAGCGGGAACATATAATGTTGAATTTAATTCTGCAAATTTTCCTGAACTTTCAACAGGTATTTATTTTTACAAGCTTCAGACAAATTACTCCTCTGATATTAAAAAAATGATCCTTGCAAAATAGCTTCCAATAAAAGTTTTAATTCAAGCCGTTCAGATTATTCATATGAACGGCTTTTTTATTTTATAAAATAAAGAAATACTTTAATGAAATTTGACCCTATAAGATCAAATCCTGAAAGAACAAAGCTATTAGAAGTTTTCGATAATTCATTTCCTAAAAAGGATTATATGATAGTTCACAGGGTAAATGAATTTACTTCAGTTTGTCCAAAGACAGGACAGCCTGATTTCGGAATAATTACTATCAGTTATACAGCAGGAAAAAAATGTGTTGAACTGAAGTCTCTTAAATATTATATGCAATCATTCAGAAATGAAGGTATATTCTATGAGAATGTGATCAACAGGATACTTGAAGATCTTTGCAGCATTCTCAAGCCAAAGTATATGGAAGTTCTAGGAGAGTTTACTGTGAGAGGGGGGCTGCAATCAACTATCATTTCCAGATCAGGAAAAAAACCTGCAAATTATTAATATGGGAAGAATAAAGTTAAAGGACATTGATCTATCAAAGAAGATAGATAAAAGTGATTATAAAAAAGAGCTTGAAGAGTACGAGCTTAACCTGCTTCGCTTCCAGCTTGGGCTGAAAGAAAAAGGCCAGAAAGTTTTAATTATGCTGGAGGGTTGGGATGCCTCAGGTAAGGGAGGAGCAATAAAAACATTAACAAAATTCTGGGATCCCCGCGGAGTAAAAGTTTACCCTATAAGTGCGCCTACGGAAGAAGAAAAGAGCAGGCATTATATGTGGAGATTCCTTATACACCTGCCTTCTATCGGAGTGATAACAGTTTTTGACCGGACATGGTATGGAAGAGTGCTTGTAGAAAGAGTAGAAAGTCTTACAAAAAAGAAAATATGGAAACGGGCTTATGATGAAATAAATAAAATTGAAAAGATTATTGCTAATGATAATACTTTGATCTATAAGTTCTTTATGCATATTTCACAGGAAGAGCAGCTGAAAAGATTTGAGGAGAGAGAAACAAATCCAATGAAAGAATATAAAATAGGACCGGATGATTATGAGAACAGAAGTAAGTTCAAAGAATATACAGATGCCTATGAAGATATGCTGAACAAGACATCTACAGACCATGCTCCCTGGCATATAATTGAAGGTGATGATAAAGAATTTGCAAGACTTAAAATTATAAAAACTATATTAAAATCCGCTTAACTACATGATCTATTTCCTGGCAGGGATGTTCACTCTCGCATTGATATTCGGGATATGGGTTTTGTCATATTATTTCCGCAAAAGAAAAACAAATAAAAAAGTAGTCTTCATACACGGATTATTTGGCGGAGCCGGATTGATGTGCTTTATCATTTATTTATCTCTCTCTACAAGCATTCCTTCTTCAATAGCACCATTCTTCATATTACTAATCGCAGCATTTTTCGGTACTGTTCTTTTCGTATATGACATCATGCACAAAAGATCTCCCAAATGGCTTTGGATTCTACATTCCATCCTGGCAATAAGCGGAGTGATCGTTTTATACATCGCAATATTCAATAAATAATCCAACTATCCTTCTACTACTGTCATGCCTGCGAAAGCAGGCACCTCGAACTTCCGCGAAGCGACGCATACCATTAAAACATATGAGCATCTAACCTTTCCGCTGTTGGTGTTTAGTTCCGATTTATCGGAACGTCACCAACGGGCATCCCAACATTGTCATTCCAGCATGCTTCTGGCTGGAATCCAATCATAGGTTTTTAAATCCTATTCTTGTTTTCGCAAAAAACTGGTTGCCCCAATAGTGTCGTCCCCGAATGCTTTTGTCGGGGACTGTTGCGAAGCAACGGAAGCTTTTGTGTCACTTGCTGGATGCACCTCTCCTCGCCGCTGTTGGTGTTTGAGTTCCGATTTATCGGAACGTCACCAACAGCCATTACTACTTCTTTTTGATTATAACACATCAACAAACACCTGTAAAAATAAATAATCCCTTTCCCCCCATATCAATTTCCAAACCACTCTCCAATTTTCTTTGCAATTTTGTATATAATAAAATTTATAACTAAAGCTTCACCTAAAAATATATGGATTCCTTTTAAATCTTGGTTTCCCGGTAACACCAAATTTAATAATATTTTGTTTCCCTCGGATCGGCATTAATTTAACTGACCTGAACATGCCGGTGCGGTCACGGGTTGCGATTTCAAAAGATCCCGCTTGCAGACCGGTTGTCTGCCCTGAATCAGTCCGACTGTGGTAACAGGGACTTTACAGACTTAACGGAGGCTTGATTTAATAAATACTATTTCTATTTCACCCTTTTTAATAAATAAGGGTACGGGGGTAACAAATATTTTATTATTGTTATTTTCGGTCTTATAAAAAAATATTAAATATTAAACTATAAAATTTTCCTAAGCTCTTCAACAGCTTGTGGGATTTCTATATATAAATTTTAACTTTTTGTATTAAAAAATTTTTTGATTATTTTTAGCTCCGTGGGAGGCGTTCTATTTCTAGAAAAAATTATCCATTTATGATTAGCTCCGTAAGAGCGACCTGTTATTTAAAAATACTTTTACAAATATTGGATTGAGAAAAACTATATTTCATTCTCTTTATCATAGGTAAAATCCCAATACAAAAATATTTTTAATTTTGCTATTGACATTACATCTAATTCTTACTAATATTGTCGTAGTTAAGGCTACGACAATTGTTGAAGCTAAATTTAAACTCTAAAAACATCATGGACAAACAATCAAATTTCAACGTCTTCGGATTTGGACTTGCAGCATTTTTGGCTATTCTGGTTTTAATAGGAATGTTCACAAGGTAAATGGAAGATATAGTTAAAAATCTTGAATCCTTAGGATTTACGAATTACGAATCGAAAGTTTTTTGCGTGCTTTTTGAAGGCAGAACTATGACTGCTTCTGAGATCGCAAAAGAAGCCAAGATCCCGCGTACATCCACTTATGATATCTTAAGATCCTTTACTAAAAAGGGAATATGCAATGAGATCTCAACCAGTTCGGCTGCTCTTTATGAGATCATTGACCCTAAAATAGTAGAGGATAAGATACAAAAGGATTTTCATGATACCTATACTTCAAGAGTTTCAAAGCTTAAAGAATCGTTTGAAAAGCTTCATCCGGTCTTTAAAGCTAAAGAGAGTTCTAAAGAAAAGAGGGAAGTAGAGCTTATTAAGGGATTTAATAAGCACCGTGACCTGAAATTCATGGAACTGTGGAAAGAGTCAAGCAAAGAAATGCTGCTGATGAACAAGCTGGAAGGGCATATTGATAGTGAAGTTGATGAGTTTTCTATGAACTTTATGAAGCAAGGCGGAGTAATAAAGACACTGTACGAAGTCGGATACAATTTCAAGATATCTATTGATGGTATCTGGCAGAATGTTACAGAGAAGAATTTTTTTGAAATTGCAGGGGGACTACAGGATGATGTGGGTGCTGTGAGACTGACTGATGAAGTGTTCCAGACTATGGCGATATTTGACAGGAAAGCTGTTTATGTAAATTTGATCAACCCTGCGATTTCAAAAAATAACAGATCTGACGTAATAATAAGAAATGAAAATTATGCAAAAGCTATGGCTGAATATTTTGATGATTGCTGGACAAGGTCACACACTATTGAAGAGTATAAAAAATTAAAGCTTAACAAAAAACAATAATGACACAAAAAATTATAAAGATATTAGCCGTGCTTTTTATTTCCCTTCTTTTAGGAAATATAAAAGTTGTTAACTCACAGGTCTTAGACTGGTCACCATTGGGGAGCCCAGCTATAAACGGAACCAACGGAGTTGTGAAAGCGTTCACAAGATACAATGGTAATATTATAGTTACGGGCAGCTTTACTTATGGAGGAGATATATTAGCCAGAAATATAGCAATGTGGAATGGTTCTTCCTGGTCACCCCTCGGATCAGGAATAGGTTCCCCAAGTGACACAGTTTATTCATTGGTAGTTTATAACGGAGATCTTTATGCGGGCGGAAATTTCACTTCTGCAGGAGGCACACCGGCTAACAACATAGCACGATGGAACGGCTCTTCCTGGAGTGCTTTAGGCAGCGGTACAAATGCAGAAGTGAGAGCTCTGATAGTTTATAATGCAAAGCTTTATGCAGGCGGAGAATTTGATAATGCCGGCGGTGTTTCTGCGAACAGAATCGGCAGATGGAACGGAACAGTATGGTCTGATGTAGGCGGCGGCTTTAATACAAACAACAGTTCTAAAGTTTATGCTTTCACTCTGTTTGGTACTAAGCTCGTAGCCGGAGGCAGGATTAATACAGCAAGCGGTTCAATTGCTGTAAATAATGTAGCTGCATGGGATGATCTTGTTTGGTCTGCCATCGGAAGCGGATTCGGTACGGGAAGTGACAGAGTTTTTGCTTTAACAGTAAATAATAATATACTGTATGCCGGTGGAAAAGCCGGAACAGGTTATAATATATCTCAGTATTCAGGAAGTTCATGGACTCCTGTTGGAGGCACTCAGGATAATGATGTTAACACACTCTGTTCTTTTAAAGGGTTATTGATAGCCGGCGGTAATTTTCATTCAACCGGAAATGTATTTGTAGATCGAATTGCGCAATGGAACGGAGTTACCTGGTCAAGATTATCAACAGGAATGAATGAAAAAGTTTATTGCACTTATGTTTATATTTTCGGAACAGATACAAGCTTATATGTTGGTGGTGAATTCACAACTTCAGGCGGTAAATATGCAAAGCATATTTCAAGATGGGGAAGCGTTTCTATAAGTTCAGTTTCTGGATCAGTAAAATACTCTGATAATAATCAGCCGGTAGCTTCAGGAACCGCAAAAATATTAAGAAGAGATGTCAGTACGCTGGAAGTTATAATAGTTGATTCTGCTGTGGTTTCGGCAGGCAATTATCTTTTACCAAATGTACCGGGAAATCCGGAACTAAGAGTTATAATATTTCCAAATGATGTACTTGATTATGTGCCGACCTATTTCCCTTCAACTGTTGATTGGGCGGCTGCAACAGCGTTAAATCTTACAGGCAATCTGACAAATATAAATGTAAATGTTTTCAGAATAGATACAACCGGATTGAATTCAGCAAACTTACATGTTGGCGGCTATGCATATCTGAATTATATACCTCCGCAGCAGCCGGGTAATTTCCCTTACAATAAAGATGCAATTGTTTATCTGAAGCAGGGCAGCATATATAAAGGTTTCGGGGTGAGCAATACATTACAGCAATATAATATCTCAAGAGTTCCGGCAGGCACATATAATGCAATGGTTTACAGGGTAGGATATCAGAATTCATCAAGACAGATAAATGTTTCATCCACTTCATTGGATACAGTAAATTTTTATCTGGATACATCTACAGTTGCAGCAGTGCATAATATAAGTTCTCAGTTACCGGATAAGTTTCATCTGGAACAGAATTATCCGAATCCGTTTAATCCCGAGACAACTATTAAATTCTCTCTGACGAGATCATCTTTAACACGAATTGCAGTGTATAATCTTATCGGTCAGCAGGTAGCAGAATTAATCAATGAATCACTGCAGCCGGGAACATATGATGTAAGATTCAATGGCTCGGCTTTTCCAAGCGGAATATATTTCTACAAGCTTGTTTCAGGCGATGTTACAGAGACTAAAAAAATGCTTTTAATAAAGTAAAGTTGATGTTTAGAAAAATTGTAAAATTAAAACAGAAACACTATGAAAAATTTTAGATCAATTATGTTACCGGTATTTGTGATTCTCTTTTTAAATATTTTTGTAACCCAATATTGTATGGCATACATACATGGCATCTCAGGGAGAACTTTAAAAACTTCTTCAGATGGATGCGGAAGTTGTCATGGTCCTGTTACACCCGGAAACTTGGGAATTATTATTACTAACCTTCACAATGTTACTCCGGGTCAGTCTATAACCTGCACTGTAACAGTTCTTACTGAATCAAGAACAAAAACCGGAACAGGATTGAACATTTCTGTCAGAAGCGGTTCACTTTCAGTTGTTGATCCCAGATTACATCTTATGAACGGCGAACTGACTCAGAACACAAACATAGCATTGGTAAACGGAATAGCGCAGCTTCAGTTCACTTACACAGCTCCGGCTTTTGGTACAGTGGATACTATATTTGCAGCTGGGGTTACGACTAATAGAGACAGTCTTGCTTCCGGAGACGACTGGAATTTTGCGATAAGCAGCTCAGTAACAGTAAGTCCTTCTACTACTGTACATTCAATTTCTGAAAATATCCCGGTTAATTTTAAACTTGAGCAGAATTATCCTAACCCGTTTAATCCTGAAACGACTATAAAATTCTCTCTTACGAAATCATCTTTGACAAGAGTTACAGTTTATAATCTTATCGGTCAGCAGGTAGCAGAGTTAGTAAATGAATCATTGCAGCCCAGTACTTATGAGGTCAGGTTTAATGCTTCGGCTTTAACAAGCGGAATATATTTCTACAAGCTTATTTCGGGAGATATTACAGAAACTAAAAAAATGCTTTTAATAAAATGATAACTATGAGCCGGGATAACTTAAATTTCAGACTACATGAAAAAGATCAAAGGACTTATAAAAATGAAAATTTCATCAGCTGTATTATACACTTTAGCAGGAATTATCAAACTTTTTACAACAAAATATAAATGAATTAACGTACTGATTAATTTTTACTCAGACACTATTAAATAAAATAAAGAAAAAATGAAAACATTAAACTTAAAGATCACTGCATTTTTCGCTGCAGCACTTTTCATCTCAGCATTCATTTCAGGATGCAATCAAAATAATTCAGTTACCGGAACAGGTACTGGCAGCACAACAAGCAGTGTAACTATAAGCGCCAAAGCAGATGACAATGTAGTTAATTCAACAGATGTAATTGTTATAACCGAAGCCAAAGCTTTAATAAATGAAGTAGAGCTTGAACAGGAATCAACTGAAGTTGAAACTGAGCTGCACCTTGCTCCCTTTGTTGCGAATTTTAATGTAACAGGAGGTCTTACATCTCTTATAACAGGTGATCTACCTATAGGAAGATTCAGTAAAATAAAATTCAAGCTCCACAAGCCTGAAGATAATGAAGTATTAAGCGATCCTGAATTCAGAACAGGTTCAAGCGGAAATGAAAGATATTCATTTATTGTAAAAGGAACATTCAACGGAACTCCGTTTGTTTACAGATCACGAAAGTCAGCAAGCCTTGTGATCAATCTGAACAATGTAGTTGCAGTTGACGGCAACGCAATAAACTTCACATTTGTATTCAACAAAAATTTATGGTTTAAAAACGGAAATATCATAATTAACCCGGCTAATTCAGGTAATGATGATCTGATTGATGATAATATAAGAGGCTCTTTTAAAAATGGATTCAGAGACAACGACCATGACGGTAATGATGATCATTAGAAAAATGAACAAACCGGTTCATTAAGATAATTCCGGATAGGCTTTGGATTCGGCTCCCAAAGCCTCAATTTTCATGGGAGGATTACTCCTCCCATTTTAGAGAGTAGATATATCGTTCTTTCAAATAAAAGTTTCCGGTATTCGGCTCCCGGGAGCTTTTAAATTGAGGATGGGGGGAGTTAAGAATCCTAAACTAATCGCCCCCCGTTTTCTCAATTTTGAAATAAATTTTAAAAGTTCTTTTAAAAAGTATAAATAAAAACGAAAGTATTAATAAAAACTTTGGAATCGGCTCCCGAAGTTTTTAAGTTGAGATAAGGGGGGAAACTAAGAATCGCCCCCCGCATTCTCAAAAAACAAAAAAGTATAATAGAGTCGTATTGAAATCGACCTGTCAGGTGAAATACTCTGAGAGGTCTTTTTTATATTTGCCGTTGTTGGTGTTGCTCTTCCACCAACAACCATCTTTAGGATTCTCCGCCGTTGGTGTTTAATTCCGATTTATCGGAACGTCACCAACGGCCATCTGAAGTAATATCTCGGGCTCTACCATTTGTTACCAACATCCATCAAGCAAAAATTTGATTCTCCGCCGTTGGTGTTTAGTTCCGATTTATCGGAACGTCATCAACGGCCATCTGAAGAATATCTCGGGCTCCACCATTTGCTGCCATCATCCACCAAGCAAAAATTTGTTAATTTCAAATATCACCTTAATTCATAATATTGTTACATGAAAATAAAACTTATTTTACTGCTTTTCGTTCTTTTTACTTCTACACAACTTTTTTCTCAAACCGATACAACACTTAAGTTATTAATAGTTACTGCACATCCTGATGATGATGCAGCCTTTTCAGGAACTGTTTATCAGTTCACCCATTTGCTTCACGGGAAAGCGGATCTATGCTTAATTACTAATGGAGAAGGCGGGTATAAATATTCAACTTTAGCAGAAGATATTTACGGACTGGAACTGACTGATGAAGATGTTGGAAGAAAATATTTACCGGACATCAGAAAGAAAGAGCTTATTGCCGGATGTAAGATCGTTGGTATAAAGGATTTTTTCTTTATGGATCAAAAAGATCATAAGTACACGAATAATATTCCTGAAGTCCTTGACAGTGTTTGGGATGTACCCTATGTAACAAAAAGGCTTGAAGAAATTTTAAATAACGGAAAATATAATTATGTCTTGGTTCTTCCGCCAACAAAAACAACTCATGCTCATCATAGTTCAGCAGGTATTTTAGCATTAAGAGTTATTGGAGGAATGAAATTAAAAGACCGTCCGGTTATACTTGCAGGGAACGGAAGAAATATAATTGATACTACTTATTCAGACTATACCGGGCTTGAAGGTTATCCGGAAACAAAAATTAATCCGGACGCTCCTGTATTTAGCTTCGACCGAACTACTCCTTTCGGATTTAATAATGCTCTGAATTTTAAAATAATCTCAAATTGGGTAATAGCTGAGCATAAATCACAGGGAACAATGCAGCTTCTTATGAACAGGGGAGATATAGAAATGTATTCTTACTTTGCTATCAATGACCCTGCAAAAATTGAGAGTACAAAAATACTATTTGAGAGACTTAAGGCAATTCAATTCACAAAAAAAGAATATAATAACCTGAAATAAATTGAATAAAAAATTAATCAAGCTTGGAATATTTTTAATTTTAATATTTATCTTCGCCGGCTGTTCAAAAAAGCAATCGAACACTCTTGTAATATATTCACCCCATGGAAAAGAGCTTCTTTCAGAATTTGAAAAAAGATTTGAAGCTGCAAATCCCGGAGTTGATGTGCAATGGCTTGATATGGGATCGCAGGAAATAATTGACAGAATAAAAACGGAAAAAGATAATCCGCAGGCTGATATCTGGTGGGGTGCTCCATCAACACTTTTTATAAAAGCAGAAGGTTTAGGTCTTCTTGAAAAATATACTCCTACATGGTCAGCTAATATTGAAGCTTCTCATAAAAGCAAAAATGATTTCTGGTTTGGTACATTTCTGACCCCTGAAGTTATTGCTTATAATAATAAGTTTGTTGATTCAACTTCAGCTCCCAAAACATGGGAAGAACTTGTATCAGCGGATAGAAAAGGAATGGTAGTTCTGCGAAATCCAATGGCATCCGGAACATTGCGAATGATATTCTCTGCAATGATCTATAAGTCAGTTAAAGAAACTGGTAATGATGTAAAAGGTTTTAACTGGCTGAAGGCTTTAGATGATAACACAAGCAGTTATGCTGCCGACCCGACTCAGATGTATCTCAAACTTGCATCAGATGGTAAGAATCTCACACTATGGAATATGCCCGATATAGTTCTCCAGCAAAAAAATTATAGTTATCCGTTTGGTTATGTTTTTCCTTCAGGTGGTACAGTTGTTGTTACAGATGGAATTGCAATAGTAAAAAATTCAAAGAATGTTGAGCTTGCAAAAAAATTCTATGAATTTGTGACTACTCAGGAATCAATGTATGCACAGGCAGAAAAATTTTACAGAGTGCCTTCGAGAAATGATCTTGACAAAAATAAATTACCTGATTGGCTGAAAAATGCAAACTATACAGAAATGCCTCTTGACTGGGAAGCCATTACTGCAAACGAAAGTGAATGGATGAAAAAATGGGATTCAGTAATAAAGACTAATAAATGACAATTAATATGATCTCATATTAATTGTCATCCCCGAATGCATTTATCGGGGATCCAATTATTTTATGATATCAATCAAATTATATAGGCGCAAAATATTGCGTCTATAATTACCCATATATCATGTCCTTTCTCGAAATAAATCACATCTCAAAATCGTTCGACAATAATCTAATTCTCGACGATATAAATCTAAAAATTGAAAAAGGAAAATTCCTCTCTTTAGTCGGTCCAAGCGGCTGCGGTAAAACTACTTTATTAAGAATTATTTCCGGACTTGAAGCATCAGAAAAAGGGAATATTGTTTTGAATGGAAATGATATAACTGATCTTGCTCCTCAAAAACGAAAACTTGGAATAGTTTTTCAGAATTATGCTCTGTTCCCGAATATGGATGTTTACGATAACATTGCTTATGGTTTAAGGGTTAAAAAAACTGATGAAAAAATTATATCTAAAAGAATTAATGATATCCTTGAAAAGATCTCACTCTCCTCGAAAATAAAAAGTAAAGTCAGCTCTCTGAGCGGAGGAGAGCAACAAAGAATATCTCTCGCAAGAGTTCTCGTTAACGAACCCGATCTTATTTTATTCGATGAACCCCTTTCTAATCTTGATCATTTCATAAGAATAGAAACAAGGAATGAGATCAAAAGACTGCAATCTGAACTTAATATCACTTCGGTATATGTAACGCATGATCAGTCTGAAGCTCTTTCAATATCGGATACTATTGCTGTAATGAGCAAGGGAAAGATCATGCAATCCGGTTCCCCGGCAGATGTTTATTACTCACCGGATAATTTATTTACTGCAGATTTCATAGGGCATTTTAATATTTTCAGTTCTCAGGAAAGCATTGCTCTTTTCAATATGAGTATTGAAGATGGAAAGAAATTAATTGTACTTCCTGAAGATCTTATTATAACTGCTGACCCATCGGGATCTGCAAAGATCGTATCAGTAAATTTTACAGGCTTCACATCTGAAATAATTTTAAGTTCAAATAAAGAGCTTATTCGAGTAACAAATCTTTCTGAAAATATTCAAAACTTAAAACCGGCAGACAAAGCCGGTATATCCATCAGGGATAAAAGATTTAAGATCATATGAGAAGAAAATTAAATCCTGCTGAAGTATTTCTTCTTATACCTGTTCTGTATTTTATTATTACATTCATACTTTATCCGCTCTTTTCATTATTACTAAATAGTTTCACATCCGAAACATCATCTTTTTCATTTAAAATATTCTCAGATATCTTCAGCCCTAATGTTCTGAAAGCATCTTTTAATTCAATCCTGTTATCTGTTATAACAGTCGCCGGGGGGCTCATTGTAGGAACTTCACTTTCTTTAATATTTTATTTTTATAAGATAAAAAATAAGAAATTACTGGAAACTATGTTCTTGATCCCGCTTGCATTACCTCCGATCGTAGGTGTAGTTTCATTTTTATATTTAACAGGTGATAACGGATTGATAGGAAGGCTGCTTGGATTATTTTTTAAAACCGGTAGCATTAAAACCGGGTTTGAAGGCTGGACAGCTATAATAATTGTACATATTTATTCTTTCTACCCCATGTTTTTATTGTTTACAAAAGCCGGACTTTCCAAATTCGATCACAGCCTTGTAGATGCATCACTATCTCTAGGTGAATCAAGAATGAAAACTATTTTCAAGATAATACTTCCAATAATGATACCCGAGCTTGCAGGAGCATCAATTGTAGTATTCATGGCAAGTATGGCTTCCTTCTCAGCGCCATTTATTTATGGAGGTGCTTTAAGATTTCTTACAACTGAGATCTATTTTACAAAGATCAACGGAGACGCAGCCCTTTCATCAGCTCTTGCAGTCTTGCTGACATTAATTTCTTTGATATTCTTATTTGCTCTTAGAAAGCTGAGAATATCAAATGAATATTCGCTGAGAATGAAAGGCACGATAAAAAATATTTCTTCATTTATGAGAACAGGTATATTTCTGAAAATATTCCTTTCCCTCATGATACTTTTTATAGTTTCTCCGGTTCTTACACTAATATATCTTTCTTTGATCCCGGAAGGGTCACTCGTCAGAAATATATTTGCAGACAACCTGACTTTTATAAATTATCAAAAAATATTTACAGACATATCTTCATATAATTCAATTCTTAACAGTTTTAATTCTACACTTACAACAGTAGGAATTGTACTTTTTCTGGGAATAACAGCAGCGTATTTTATTTCAAAAAGAAAGAATAGGCTAAGCGGTTTACTCGAATCATTATTATCATTGCCATATGGAATTCCAGGTACTGTAATTGCTATTGGTCTTATTATTGGGTTTAGCAGAGGAACATCATTAACATTTGGTGAAGCGCTGACGGGAACATTTATAATCTTGCCAATTGCTTACTCAATCAGGAACATGCCGGTTATGCTACAATTCGTTTCTTCCGGCTTTCAGAATATCGATCCTTCATTGGAAGAAGCATCACTAACTTTAGGCGCTTCTGAAACCAAAACACTTTTTAAAGTCGTTCTTCCTCTTGTTTTGCCGGCTATCATTTACGGCTCTCTGATCGTCTTCATAAACTCTTTCGGAGAATTTGTATCCACTATTTTGCTGTATACTTTCTCAACTAAGACCATCTCAGTTGAAATATACTCTATGCTTCGGTTATATAATACCGGCGGCTCATCAGCTTTCGGAGTACTTTTATTTTTTATAGTCTTCCTGACCCTGTACTTTACCAGAAAAAACCAGTAGAAAATCCAATAGAAGGCATAATTCCTTTTCGTTTTATATATTAAATTTCAAAAATATATGGTAATTTTATATATAAATAAGAATTAGATATATCCTTCCTTTGGTTATCTGATAATTGAAAATCCTTAAATCAACTTAATGAAAGGTATAGTCCTTGCAGGGGGAGCCGGTTCCAGGCTTTATCCGATCACTCAAATATATAGCAAGCAGCTTTGCCTGATATACGATAAACCTCTTATCTATTATCCTATCTCCATTCTTATGCTGGCAGGTATAAAAGATATCTTCATTATTTCTAATGAAGAAACTCTGCCCTGGTATCATAAGCTATTCGGTGACGGAAGTCAGTTTGGTATTTCTATAACTTATGGAATGCAGGATAAGCCAAATGGTATCGCTCAGTCGTTTTTGATCGGAGAAGATTTCATTGGAAAAGATAGTGTATCATTAATTTTAGGTGACAATATTTTTTACGGAAGACTTGATTTTCTTTACCGTGCGATTGCAAATAATGAAGGAGCTACAATTTTCGGTTATCGGGTAAATGATCCTGAAAGATATGGTATAGTTGAATTTGATAAAGAAGGTAATGCAATATCTATCGAGGAAAAACCTGCAAAGCCTAAGTCTCATTTTGCTGTTCCGGGATTATATGTCTATGATAATGAAGTTGTGAATATTTCAAAAAATCTTAAACCATCACTTAGAGGTGAACTCGAAATTACCGATGTAAATGTACATTATCTTCATAAAAAAAGATTAAAAGTAGAAAAGATCGGAAGAGGTGTCGCATGGCTTGATACAGGAACACCTGAAGCATTACTACAAGCTTCAAATTTCTTTGGAGTTATTGAAGACCGACAGGGATTGAAAGTTGCATGCCTTGAAGAAATTGCATTTAAAATGAAATTCATTGATTATGCAGGATTTGCAAAGCTGGTTGATTCTATTCCGAATTCCCTTTACAGAGAGTACCTTGACAGAATTTTAAAAGAAAGTTAGTGGAGATCATTAGCACTGAAATACCGGATGTTAAGATAATTATTCCGGATGTTTTCGCTGACAGCAGAGGATATTTTTTCGAATCTTTTTCTGAAGAAAAATTTAAAGAAGCGATTGGAGATCAAAAATTTGTTCAGGATAATATTTCAAAGTCATCTGAAGGAGTGATCAGAGGTTTGCATTATCAGATCGGTGTTTTTGCGCAGGGAAAACTTTGCGAAGTTTTATCCGGTAGAGTACTTGATGTTGCAGTTGATATAAGAAAAAATTCTCCGACTTATGGTAAGCATGTCTCCGTTGAACTATCAGAAGAAAATCATAAGCTGATATGGATACCAAAAGGTTTTGCTCATGGCTTTTCTGTTCTTTCTTCGGAAGCCATCTTTCATTATAAATGCACTAACCCTTATAACAAGGATAGTGAAAGAGCAGTATTGTTCAATGACAAAGATCTGAATATAAACTGGATGGTAGAGAAGCCTGTGATATCTGAAAAAGATCTTCAGGCATTAAAATTCAGTGAAATCAGTTCAGATTTTATATATTAAAATAAAAATTACAGGAGATTAAAGTTTAATGAATTTAGCAATAATAGGAACAGGATATGTTGGACTGGTCTCAGGTACCTGCTTTGCAGAGATGGGTAATCAGGTTATTTGTGTAGATAATAGTGATGAAAAATTAAAAAAGCTTCAGAATTCTGAAGTCACGATCTATGAGCCCGGTCTCGAATTGATCTTCCACAGAAATATAGAAAAGAGCAGGATCTCTTTTACTAAAGATCTAAAAAAAGCCGTCAATGATTCTGATGTGATCTTTCTTTGTCTCCCTACTCCGCAAGGAGAGGACGGCTCAGCCGATTTGAAATATGTTATGGGAGTTGCTGATGATATCGGAAAAATATTAAAGGAAAATAAAGATAATGATTATAAAATATTCGTGAATAAAAGTACTGTGCCTGTTGGTACTGCTCAAAAAGTTCATGAAAGCATTTCAAAGCATGGTGTTAAAAATTTTGATATCGTTTCCAACCCTGAATTTTTACGCGAAGGATTTGCAGTTGAAGATTTTATGAAGCCCGACAGAATAGTGATCGGTTCTGACAGTCAAAAAGCTTTTGATACAATGAGACAGATCTATGAACCATTCGTAAGGCAGGGGAATCCGATAATAGAAATGGATACTGCCAGTTCTGAAGTTACAAAGTATGCAGGGAATTCTTACCTTGCTATGAGAATTACCTATATGAATCAGCTTGCTAATTTTTGTGAAAAAGCCGGAGCCGATATTGATCTGGTCAGAAAAGGAATTGGAACTGATGACAGAATAGGCAGAAGATTTCTATTTGCAGGTATCGGATATGGAGGTTCCTGCTTCCCTAAGGATGTAAATGCTCTAATAAAGACATCTACTGAAAAAGGATCTGAGATGACAATTTTGACTGAAGTTAATAAGGTCAATCATGCTCAAAAGCTCGTTCTTTTTAATAAAATTAAAGAAAGATATAAGGATCTGAAAGGAATGCATTTCGCTGTTTGGGGATTATCTTTTAAACCTAATACGGATGATATGCGTGAAGCGCCTTCTGTAATTATTATTAACAAGCTTCTGGATGAAGGGGCAACAGTTTCAGCTTATGATCCTGCTGCAATTGAAGCGGCAAAATTTTATCTCAAAGATAAAATTAAATATGCAAATGACGAGTATGATGCTTTGAATGGTGCTGATGCACTGCTTATTTTTACTGAATGGAATGAATTCAGGAATCCGGACCTGGACATTGTCAACTCTTCGTTGAAAGAAAAAGTTATTTTTGATGGTAGGAATATATTCTCTCTGGAATCAATGAAAGAGCATGGATTTGATTACTACAGCATCGGAAGAAAAAATATTATTAAATAATTTATGGCTCAGAAAAAGATATTAATAACAGGGGGTGCAGGATTTCTTGGCTCTCACTTATGCGATAGGTTCATAAAAGAAGGTTTCAATGTTGTTGCAATGGATAACCTCAGTACAGGTTCGCTTAATAATATTTCACATCTGTTTCCGTTAAAAGAATTTGAGTTTTATTTTCATGACGTAACAAAATTTATTCATATTCCCGGAAATCTGGATTATATATTGCATTTTGCATCTCCTGCAAGTCCCATTGACTATCTTAAAATTCCTATTCAGACATTAAAAGTCGGAAGTCTTGGAACTCATAATGCATTAGGTCTGGCAAAAGAAAAAAAAGCAAGGATACTTGTAGCATCTACTTCTGAAATTTACGGAGATCCTACTGTACACCCGCAGACTGAGGATTACTGGGGCAATGTAAACCCGATCGGACCAAGAGGTGTATATGATGAAGCTAAAAGATTTATGGAAGCTGTAACAATGGCTTATCACAATTATCACAATGTTGATACAAGGATCGTTCGGATATTTAATACCTATGGTCCTAGAATGAGACTAAATGACGGCAGAGCGATCCCTGCTTTTATGGGGCAGGTTTTAAGAGGTGAAGATATAACAGTTTTTGGTAATGGCTCTCAAACACGATCTTTTTGTTTTGTTTCAGATCTTATCGACGGGATATTTAAGCTTCTTATGAGTGACTATAACCTTCCGGTAAATATAGGGAATCCAATGGAAATCTCTATAAAGGATTTTGCTGAAGAGATAATTGCACTTACAGATTCTAAGCAGAAAATTGTATATATGGATCTACCTGTTGATGATCCTATGCAGAGACAGCCTGATATTACAAAAGCCAGAACCCTTCTAGGATGGGAACCAAAAGTTAACCGTGAAGAAGGCTTGAAGATAACATATGACTATTTTAAATCTATTTTGACTAAATAATTATTCACTTCAATGTTTACTTCGATTATTTACAGTGATAATTCTCTTTAAGATTTGTCATTCCTGCGAAAGCAGGAATCCTTGAATTCCGCAAAGCGGCAAAACCATTTTCCCATGTTCGTCCCCGAATACTTTTATCATCAATGAAAACCTTCGCTGATCCACTCTTTTCTTATAAAACCCCTTTCCCTGCTTCCAATCCAACCATTTCACCAATTTTAATCCAACTTTTTGGCATAATTTCTGCTATAAGATATTGTCGATATTAAATTCGATCAAAAACTAAAGTTATATGTGCTCAGAAGTCAGAAATATTGAAAAACCTATTATCGGTTATGCAGGTATAGTATCTACCCGCTTTATTGATATTGAGGCACTCATTTATATAGCAAAAAAAAGATTAGATTGGAATTTTGTTCTTGTCGGACCTAAAGATATTTCCATTTTGAATAGTGAACTTCAAGATCTAAAAAATATTTATTTTATAGAAACAGCTGATCTGTCAGAAATATCCGAAATTATTAATTCATTCGATATTTGCTTAGAGCCATTGAACAAACCGGAAGTAAGTAAGGAATTTTATTTTCAAAAAGTAAAAGAGTATCTGTCTTTAGGAAAGCCTTTAGTTGCTTTTAAAAACGAGTTACTTAATACCTTTAAAGATCATATTTATCTGGCAGATGGAAATGATGACTGTATTGATCTGATAAATAAGGCGATAAAGGAAGATAGTTTTGAGAACAAAATTAGCAGAATTGATTTTGCTAATCACAATACTGTCGGTAATTTGACAGTAAAAATTAACTCAAACATCTCAAGCAGTTTTACTTAGTTTAATACTGCTTTGCAAAATCTTTATAGTGTTATTTCAACCCGAATTGTTCTCTCAAAAGTTATTTTTTAGGTTCGTAATGATTTATAACGACACCTCCTGCCTTCCTGGTTTTTATAAGTTCAAGATCTACGCGAGTTACATCTTTAAATAAATGCAATCCTTCTCCTAAAATAACCGGAGCGATCATAATATGATATTCATCTATAAGATCAAGCTTTGAGAATGATCCGGCAAGTCGTGCACCTCCATACAGTATCATATTTTTACCCGGAAGAGCTTTTTGTTTTTTTATTTCAGTTTCAGGATCGCTTATCATTCTTGCATCATGCCATTGAGATTCTTTAACAGTTTTAGAAAATATTAATTTCGGAGTTGCATTAATTTTTGCTCCGAATTCAGATTTATCATTCGGCCAATAATCCATAAATTCCTTGGACATACCCCGGCCGATAAGTATAAGATCTGAAGATTCAAGAAGCATTGGTGCATAATCATTTGCTTCCTCATTGCTGAATATCCAATCCATCTCTCCTTTAGGTCCTGCAACATATCCATCAAGGGATATATACATTTGTAAAATTACTTTTCTCAATTTCATATTTTTTATTTTTGGTCATAATTTAATTTCGGATCCCATTTTTTAGGGCGTCCATCAGGAGTATAATCGAAGAGATTCCACAGAACTTCTACAAGTTCAATATGCCTGGCATCCTGACCTTCGAAAGGTTTTGAATAAAGCATTTCCGCATTATGAAAATGATAAATCCCTTCCGGTTTTTTTATAAATACATTTTGTGCCGGCCATTGTGACCCTTTTTCATCTTCAGCATGGTAGTCAGTATTAAAAGAATTTTTGAAAGAGGAAAGAAATCTGACATTTTTCCAGTTCCTGGTCTCTGCCCACTTTTCAATTTTTTGGATCGGAGCTTTTGCAATTACTGCATAATTTAAATTTTGTTCAGCATGAACAACCATTCCATTTATCCCATCAATGTAAGCAGTGCATCCCGGGCATGGGCTTTTTGCATTTGGTCCGTACATAGCGCTGTAAACTATTAAATTATCTTTACCCGACTTAAACAATTCAGATAATTTTGTTTCTATAATATTTCCCCAGTCATCCATTTCTTCAAAAATATAATCCTCATTTACTTTGCCACCCAAAGGAAGACTTCTTCTTTCTATGGCAACTTTTTCTATCTGGTTTCTTAGATCGATCTCTGACTGCAGAAGTTTATTGCGTGCATCTCTGTATTCACTGCTTTCGTTTGGGAAAGTTTTCTCGTGTAATTTTTCCATTATTATTTTCCTTCTGCTGCTGCTTTAAGTTTAGAAATATCAAGCTTCACCATTTTCATTACTGCCTGCATTACTCTGTCTGATGTATCAGGATCAGAGATCAGCTCATCTATATTTGATGGACATATCTGCCATGATAAGCCATATTTGTCTTTTAGCCAGCCGCATTGTACTTCTTGTCCGCCGTCTGTCAGCTTAGCCCAGTAATTATCTATTTCTTCCTGGTCTTTGCATTTCACCATCAATGAAATTGCATTATTAAAAGTAACGGAGGGTCCGCCATTCATTGCAATAAATTCCTGACCATTAAGCACAAATGATATTGTCATAATTGAATCTTTTGGACCGGGAACAGAGTCAGGCTTTTTTGCAATTTTTCCGATCTTTGAATCCTTGAATATAGAAGTATAAAAATTAACTGCCTCTTCTGCCTGTGTATCGAACCAAAGGAATGTTGTGATCTTTTGCATAATGTTTTATTTTCTTTTTGAAATATTATTTATAGCGTTTTGTTTAAATAATTTAAATTTAACCTTAAGTATTATTGAAATACTGCTCTGAAAAATGCTTCAAGCTTTTTCTGATCAAGCTTTCCATTCACTCTTATCCCGCTGCAAAGGTCTAAGCCGAATGGCTGCACTTTTTCAAAAGCTTCCCGGGCATTATGGGGATTTAACCCGCCTGCCAGAAAAACCGGTACTTTTGATTGCTCGACTATCTTCTTGCTTAGATTCCAATCATGGACTCTGCCGGTTCCTCCCAGCTCTTTAACTTTTAATGAAGGATTACCGCTATCTAAAAGTAATGCATCAACTTCTTCTGAGATCCTGACTGCTTCATCAACCGAGTTTTCATTGATCACATGAATTACCTGCACTATTTTAACTGCAGGTATTTTTTCTTTTAAGATCTTATAAGTGCCTTCGGCAACTTCATCAACTATCTGAATAGTATTTGTATTTGTTCTTAAATGATGCTCTATTATCTTATCGGCAAATGTTTCACATGTTAAAAGAAATGAAGCGATAGGAGGTGGAATTGTTTGAGTGATCTCTCTAATAAGATTATCTGATATCGGTCCGGGTCCGCTTGGCATTCTTCCTACAAGTCCTATAGCGTTTGCTCCATGATCTATCGCCAGCTTTGCCTCTTCTTTTGAAGCAATACAGCAGATCTTTATCCTCGGTTTCATAAAAATAAATTAAATTTATATTATAAATTAGAAATTAAAATAAGAAATTTTAAGTTAATTAAGCTAAAAAAAAATATCTGATTTTGATATTGCATCAGCATTTTCCTTACAGCACAAATTGGCTATATTTATAACTTATGGCAGAATTCTTCAAGCTTTTTTCTGAGACAGCGACTTATACCAGTCTGATCACTCTGACATTTATGGAAATAATTCTCGGGATCGATAATATTATTTTTATTTCGATCATAACAGGAAAGCTTCCGGCAAACGAGCAGAGTAAAGCAAGAACTACCGGACTTTCACTTGCTTTGATCTTTAGAATATTGCTGCTTCTTTCTATCACATGGATAACCGGCCTTATTCATCCGCTCTTTACTATTTTCGATTTTGAAGTAACAGGGCGAAGCCTTGTACTTATTCTTGGGGGCTTATTTCTTGTAGGTAAAAGTACAATGGAGATTCATGAAAAGCTGGAAGGTACTGAAGAAGATAATAGTGAGACTGATGGTGTAAAAGTAAAATCGAAGTCTAATTTCCCGGCTTTGATAATGCAGATCGTATTGCTGGATATAGTTTTCTCGTTCGATTCAGTAATTACTGCTGTTGGTCTGGTTAAGCATGTTTCTATAATGATTATTGCTATTATTCTGTCTATGATAGTTATGCTTATTTTCTCAAAATCAGTCAGTGATTTTATTCACAAGCATCCTACTATAAAAATGCTTGCATTGTCATTCCTTCTTATGATAGGCATGCTGCTTTTCCTTGAAGGTCTGCATGTTGATGTACCAAAAGGTTATATTTATTTTGCTATGGCATTTTCCTTTTTAGTTGAAATGCTGAATCTGAAATTAAGAAAAAAGAAGAATAAGGTTTCAAAATAAAAAGTATTGCCGCCGGTGGTGTTTTAGTTCCGATTGATCGTAACGACACCAACAGCAACCTGAAATATTAATTGATTTAGTATATTTTAGTATTATGAGATAAATAAGAGCTCTGTTGGGTGCTGTGG
>JBBRMY010000001.1:0-98317 GCA_038230595.1 Ignavibacteria bacterium | reverse complement strand
GAGGGTGAATGGAAAGACCATTCCAAAACACACAGTAATTGAAATTACAAACAGGTTATTACCGTTGATACAAAAGATAAAGCCCAGCTTTTTTGAAGTGACAACTGCAATGGCATTTGAATATTTTAAAAAACAGAAAGTCGAAATTGCAATAATAGAAACAGGACTTGGAGGGAGGCTTGATTCTACAAATATACTTAGCCCAATCCTTTCGGTCATTACTTCGATCGATATAGACCATACGGAATTTCTTGGAAAAACAATTAAGAATATTGCTTACGAGAAAGCAGGAATAATTAAGAATAATATTCCGGTAGTTATCGGAGATCTTCCTGCTGCTGCAGTAGTTGAAATAAAAAGGAAAGCAGCAAAAACGAAGTCTGAAGTTTTTTATTCTTCAAAAGAGAATAAATTAAAAATAACAAAAAGAACAGAAGACTGCTTAACAATTCAAAGCAGCAATAAAATGTTTTTATTACCTTTTATAGGCGATTATCAGAAGAATAATTTATCAACTGTACTTACTGCAGTAAATATTTTAAAAAAGAATTTTAAAATTAGCAGCAGATCTGTACAAATTGGATTAAAAAATATCAGAATTAACTCCGGTTTTTACGGAAGACTTGAAACAATTAATCATAAGCCAAAAATTGTAATTGATGTCTCGCATAACAAGCAAGGCATTGAAAACATTGCTTCAGATCTGAAATACTTTAAATACAAAAAGCTGATAATTATTTTTGCTATGATGAAGGATAAAGACTATAAAACTCCATTGAGTTTACTAAGTGATCTTAATGCAATGATCATTCTTACGCGTCCGGAATATTATCGCGCTGAAGAGCCTGTAAATCTGCTGAAGGCGATTAGTAAAGATCCTAAATTTATAGTTAAAGATTCGATCGATCAGGCATTGTTATACTCTCTTGAACTTGCAGACAATAGTGATCTTATTCTGGTAACAGGTTCGTTCTATTTAGTCAGTGAATTTTTGAATTTATTTAATAAATTTTATTGTCCAAATTAATAAATGCTGAGATCTGATATAAAAACAATAGGAATTATAGGTTCAGGTACGATGGGCAGAGGAATAATTATTTCTTTTGCGCTGAATGGGTATAAGACAATTGTATATGATATAAATGATACAGTTCTTGAAAATGCTTCAAAATTAATAGATAAAGAACTTGGACGATCTGTAGAGAAAAAGAAAATTACAGAAGAAGATAAGGGGAAAGCTGTTTCATCAATAAAATTCAGCTCTGATCTAAATAAAATGAAGGAAAGTGATTTCGTAATAGAGGCCGCTCCCGAGATCCTTGATCTGAAAGTAAGCCTCTTTCAAAAGCTTGATGAGATATGTGGTGAAGATGTAATTTTAAGCAGCAATACTTCTTCTTTATCTCTTACAATGCTTTCTACAAAAGTGAAAAAAAATCCTGAAAGAGTTGTCGGAATGCATTTTTTTAATCCCGCTAATATAATGAAGCTGGTTGAATTAGTCGCCGGTGATTTTACCTCAGAAGAAGCATTAAAGATCACTCTGGAACTTACAAAGAAGATCAAAAAGACTCCGGTAACTGCAAAAGATACTCCGGCATTTATAGTAAACAGAATAGCGAGACCATTTTACGGAGAAGCATTGCGAATATTATCGGAAGGTTCTTCAGATGTCAAAACTATTGATTCAGTTATGAAAGATTGCGGAGGATTTCCAATGGGACCTTTCGAGCTGATGGATCTTATTGGAATTGATATTAATTTTTCAGTTACATCGTCTGTTTATGAAGCTTTCTTCAATGATCCGAAATACAGACCAAATTTTATTCAGAAAAAAATGGTTGACTCAGGATTGCTTGGAAGAAAAACTAAAAAAGGATTTTATAATTACTGATGCAAATGATGACGATAAATAAATACGATGAATACAAAAAAATACTTTCTGCAAAGTCACAGAGAATAACCATCCCCAGATTAAAAGTATTAAAAGTGCTGGGAGAAAACAATAAGCCATTAACGATCTCTAATATCCATAAACTGCTGAATGAAAATTCGAAAAAGAAAACTGATCTGGTTACTGTTTATAGAATATTAGATCTGTTTGTAAAGCTTTCGCTTGTTACTGAAGTGAATTTCGGTGATGAATTTAAGCGTTATGAAATGCTTAAACACGGACATCATCATCACCACATAGTATGCAGGGTCTGCAATAAAGTTGAATGCCTGAACATATGTATCTTAAAAGAGCTTGAAGAATCAGTAAAGCAAAAAGGCTACTCGCAAATAAAACACTCTCTTGAATTTTTCGGGGTTTGCAGCGCATGCACTTCCAAAAATTCAAAATCCGCATAACCAATAAATGATCTAATGATAAAAGCTATAGTCTTCGACCTTGATAATACACTGACAGATTTTATGTTCATGAAGCGGACTGCTATTGCAGCAGGTGTTCATGCTATGATAGATTCAGGACTAAATATTTCTACTGAAGAAGCCAAAGACAGAATAGATGTAATATATAAAGCCAAGGGAATTGAGTATCAAATGGTTTTCGATCAGCTGCTGATCGATGTTTATGGTAAAATCGATTATAAGATCTTAAGTGCAGGAATTGCTGCGTATCGAATCGCAAGGGCTGCATCATTGACAACATACAATGGGGTTTTCCCGACTTTAATTTCACTGATCAAAATGGGATTGAAGCTTGCAGTAGTCTCAGATGCTCCTTCCAAGGAAGCATGGCTGAGATTAAGCAATCTGAATCTTCAGCATATTTTTGATGCAGTAATTACTTATGATGAAACGAGAGAAAGAAAGCCTTCCCCTGTTCCATTTAATATGGCATTGAAAGAGCTTGGCTGCAAAGCTGAAGAGTGCTTAATGATCGGCGATTGGGCTGACAGAGATATGGTAGGAGCAAAGCTTGTTGGTATGAAAACAGTTTTTGCCAGATACGGCGATACTTTTGAGACTGTAAATCCGAATTCAGACTATGAAATTAATTCGATTTCCGAGCTGATAAGGATCGTGAAAGATCTGAACTTTCCTGATACAAAATGATAAAAGGAATCGGAACAGATATTATAGATGTAAAGCGGATCAAAGGTGTAATTGAACGAACCGGTGAGAGATTTTATACCCGCATACTTACTGAGAACGAGATCGCATATTGCAAAACTTTTGCAAAGCCTGAGCAGCATTTTGCCGGGAGATTTGCAGCAAAAGAAGCTTATTCAAAATCACTTGGAACCGGAGTAGGAAAAGATTACAGCTGGAAAGATATTGAAATACTGAACGATGAACGCGGAAAGCCCTATGTTAAACACCTTAAAGAAAACGAATTCTCTAAAGATATATATCACGTTAGCATTTCACACACTGACGATTACGCCTGCGCAATGGTAACGAGGGAAGAGTAATTAATTCCGATTGAAGTCGAGTAAAAATGCTTCTCGACTAATGTTAGTTATATCTTTCTACCTGCTCTTACAATTATCTCTGATCCCTCTGCTAGAAAAACAGAATCAGGTTTTTGGGTTGTGAGAGAGCCAAACTCTGAACCATAAACTGATATATAGTTAACATTGATCTGATAATGCTTTACATCAAACATTTTCCACTTTGGATGCTCAACCCCATACTCTGAAGTTTTCTTTTCATTTAATCTGGTGTAACCCCAAAAATGCTCAGTAATAAATTCTTCTTCACTCCCCGCTTCAATATCTTTTGATGCATTTTCAGCAGTTACTATAAAGCTGTTCCATCTTTTAATTTTCCATTTATATTCAACTGTTAAAGAATCTTCATCTTCTCTCCATTTATGCTTAGTCTTCATTGCTTTATAATTCTCTCCATAAATTGTATTAGCAACAAAGGCGAGTAATGGCTTAGAAACTATTTCTTTTATGAATACAACTCCTCTTCTCCATTCATTATTTACTTTATGTCGAACATAAAATCTTAAATTTATTTCTTCGAAATTTATGTGAAATGGAATGCTGATACCTTTTACTTTTGTATCGAGGAACATGAAACCGATCAGACTGACATAACACTTTCCATTCCATAGATCCAGTTCGGTTTTGTAAGGTAAATATTTTTTAAGGATCTCAGGATCAACGGAATAGTTAGCTATAGCGAGTTTTCGCCATTCAGCAGTGAGGAAGATCTTAGGTTGGTCAGACATTATACAATATCATGCAAAATTATAATTACAAGTATGTCACCCCTACGGGGTTTAATCTTCGGAGTTAATCAATGTTACAAATATCTCATCCCTACGGGATTTAGAACGAAAATAGTTTAACTCACGGAGGTTGAGAAGCGGTTAGTTAAAACATTCTTAACATTCTTCTATTTCTTTTTTCAAAATGCGAGTTACAATTACAAATCCTAACAATCCTAAGCTTATATATATACAAATGATCGGAATCAGATCTGCATGAGTTGTATAAAAAGTTTTATCTGTTCGCAGTCCGATAGTTTTTATAATTTCAGCATTCTCGTAGATTGGAGTTTTATCGAATACATTTCCGTACGGATCTATGAAGCATGATATCCCTGTATTTGCAGACCTTGCTATCCATCTGCGATTTTCAATTGCACGGAGAATTGCATACTGCTGATGCTGAACTGTGCCGAAAAATTTCCACCACCAGCCGTCGTTTGTGATTATAGAGCAGAATTGTGCGCCCTTGTCTACATAGTTTGCAAAAAAAGCCGGATAAACTGATTCATAACAAATAGCAGAATTAAATTTGTAGTCTTTGTTATGAAAAACGAGTGTATCCTTTCCGACCTGCCATGCGCTTATGCCAGTACCCCATGAAACCAGATTGCTCAGCCATAAAAGCTTTTCCTGATATGGAATTCTTTCAGCACCGATAACGAGCTTCATTTTTTTATAAATTGGAATGGAATCCTTGCTTACATGCGGAAGAATAAACAAAGCGGAGTTATATGCATCATATAAAATATCTCCGGCAGTATCATACTTTCTCGCATCAAGGGGTGCATCACTTTTATTTTTATATGTTTCGTAATATGGAGCACCAATCAGAAGCGGAGTATTTAACGAATCCACAAGATTCGCAAACCTCATATATTTTTCATTATAAGAGCTGTTGAGAATATAAAAAGGTATAGCCGTTTCAGGAAACATTATCAGCTCAATTGAAGAGTCCTTTTTTTTTATATCCCTTATCTCATTCAGATAATCACTAACAAGATTATCCTGCTTTCCTCCCCATTTCACCCAAGGGTCAACGTTAGGCTGAACAATACCAATATTTACTTTTCTGTCCCCTATATTTTCCTGCAACGTTTTATTTACAAATAAGAATGTATAGAGATCAGGAACAAAATAAATAAATAATATTACTATTATAGCAGTAATAGTTTTTGGAGATCTGATACAAAAATCGGAAGAGTAAAGCTTTCTATAATAATAGTATATTACAGCAGATAGTCCTGCTGCCCAAAGAGATAATCCAAAAACTCCAACAATTTCAACAATTTGAATTTTGTGCAGCTGATATGTGAAAGAATTCCCGAGAAGTATCCATGGGAAGCTGAACTGAGAAAGATTATTTAGATAATCTGCAGAAGTATATATCACAGCAAAGAAAAGTATTTTCAATACCGGATGAATTTTTCTTTTTCTCTGAACAAAATGGAATAATGAAAGAGGGATAACATAAAACAGAGGATGAAAAAGCTGCACAAGAACACCGCTAATACAAAGAAATATATCGGCATTCTCTCTGAGACCTGAATAGATCAGCCATGAAACGGCAATGAGATCACAAACAAAAAAAACTACATATGCTCTTCTGAAATAACTTTTAAAAGTTACAGTCTCATCGATCACATGCAGAAAGATAACTAATCCTGCAAAGACCGTTATATAAAAATTAAAAGGTGGAAAGGAAAAGCCAAGCAGTAGCCCGCTTAAAATACATAACCAAATTGGCTTAATCCTCGTACCCGTTTTATCATAAAATATTATCAACGGGCTCCTTTTATTTTCAGATACTTTATTTTGCCCGCAAGCAATTCAAATAATAATATTAGAATAAAAGCCATGATCATTCCTATTACAGCTCCTCCAATTACATCGAAAGGATAATGAACTCCGACAAAAACTCTTGATATTGCTACTAAGGAGGCTCCAATGAAAAGCGGAATCTTCATATTTTTATAGAAATGGGAAATAAGAGTGGCGGCAGCAAAGTTATTAACAGCATGAGAAGAAGGAAAAGAAAATGAGTCTGTACAATTTACCAGAAGATGAACTGCAGGCAATACATTGCAAGGTCTTACCCTGTGGATAAAAGCCTTGAAAACAAAACTATTCAGCTGATCAGTAAGAGTTACAAGAATAAGACATAACACTACTACAATAATTCCTTTTTTTCCTCCTTTGATAAGAAGATACAATCCCATTATAATATAAAACATGAACCAGTTCTCCCGCGCTGTAACGAACGGCATAAGCTTATCAAAAAGAGAATTGGAACAGGTTACATTGATAAAGTAGAAAAGCTTTTCATCTAATATCTGAAGAAAGTCCATACAGGAACAATTGTTATTTATAGATCAATGCCGTACAATACGCTACACATCCTTTTCCCTGTCCGACAAAGCCAAGCCCTTCAGATGTTGTAGCTTTAATAGAAATGTTTTTAGTTTTAAGAACTGCAGAAATATTTATTTTCATCATTTCAACATATTTATATATCTTAGGCGATTCAAGAATTACCATACAGTCAATATTAACGATCCTGAAATCTTTTTTCTTCAAGAGCTTATAACATTCTTTTAGAAGAGTGAGGCTTGAAATATCTTTGTATTTCATATCAGTATTCGGAAATTGATTACCAATATCAGCATACCCTGCAGCACCGAGAATAGAATCGCATACAGCATGAAGAAGTACATCAGCATCGGAATGTCCGGTTAGCCCATAGGAAGCAGGAATTTCTACACCTCCAAGTATGAGCTTTCTTCCGCGTACAAGCCTGTGAACGTCATAGCCAAATCCTGTACGAAAATTTTGTGGTTTCAATATTGTCGTTTTTATAAATTATTGGATTTAGATGTTTAATACAGTATAAAATTTAATGAAGGCAGTTAATAAGTATACATGTTGGAATTACATATTAATATTAATTTAAGGATATTTCAAAAAATGTAATATATGAGTTTCGAAAATTCGCTTGCTAACAGCTTTGAGAATTCCTCCGGCTTCGCAAAAAAATGCGACAAGATGGATACATTAAAAAGCTACCGGGATAAATTTTATATTCCTTTTGGTGAAAACAAGGAGGAAGTGCTTTATTTTTGCGGAAACTCTTTGGGACTTCAGCCTAAAACTGCAAGAGAGTATGTTGAGCAGGAGATGAAAGACTGGCAGATGCTTGGTATAGACGGTGTTGAAAAAGCAAAAAATCCCTGGATACCATATCATGAATTTCTTGCAAAGCAAACTACAGAAATTGTAGGAGCAAAAGAAACGGAAGTGGTTAACATGAATTCTCTTTCAGTTAATCTTCACCTTATGATGGCTTCCTTTTATACTCCTACTAAAGAAAGAAATAAAATATTAATTGAAAAAAATGCTTTCCCTTCTGATCAGTATGCAGTCAGATCTCAGATCAGATTTCATGGCTACGATCCAAAAGAATCTCTGATAGAAGTTGCTCCTAAAGAAGGCGACAATTATATTAAAAGAAATGACCTGCTTGATATTATTGATGAAAGAGGAAATGAAATTGCGTTAATAATGCTTGCCGGAGTGAACTATTACAGCGGACAGGTATTTGATATGAAAACTGTTGCAGAGCTGGGACATAAAAGAGGATGCAGAGTTGGATTTGATCTTGCTCACGCTGCAGGAAATGTTTTAATGAATATGCATGACTGGAATGCAGACTTTGCCGTCTGGTGCAATTATAAATACCTGAACGGCGGACCGGGAGCTATAGGAGGAGCATATGTACATGAAAGATTTCATACTGATAGAAAAATTCCAAAGCTGGAAGGCTGGTGGGGCAATAATAAAAAAGTTAGATTTTTAATGAAGCCGGAATTTGAGCCGATAAATACGGTAGAATCCTGGCAGCTTAGCAATCCCCCTATTTTTCAGTTAGCTTCATTAAAAGCATCCCTGGATATTTTTCATGAAGCAGGTATAAAAAATCTCAGAACAAAAAGTGAAAAACTGACAGGTTTTTTAGATTTTTTAATAAAAGAAAATATTTCATCTGATAAAATTAAAGTTATTACTCCTGAAGATCCTATTCAGAGGGGATGTCAGCTTTCCTTAAGCATTAAAAATAATGGCAGAAAGTTATACGAAGATCTGAATAAAAATAATGTTATATGTGACTGGAGAGAACCGGATGTGGTAAGGCTTGCACCTGTTCCTTTGTATAACAGCTTTGAAGATGTATTTAATGTAGTTGAGATATTGAAGAAGTTAGTTTAAGATCTGAAAAATTTTAGTAACTGTTTCAAATTAAAAAAGGTGAATCTGCCGAAGCAGATTCACCTTTTTTAATAACGTAATATTTTAATTCTTTTATTTTAACAGAACCATTCGCTTAGACTGTACAAAGTCAGCAGCTTCAAGTCTATAGAAATAAACTCCACTTGCAATGTTTGCTGCATTGAAATCTATTGAATAGTTTCCGGCAGACATATTGTCATTTACAAGCTGTGTTATTTCTCTTCCTGTCAGATCATATATTTTGAGAGTTACAATTCCAGCTTTAGGAATATCAAAATTTATTTTTGTGGAAGGATTAAATGGATTCGGATAATTCTGGAACAATTCATATTTCTGCGGAACGTTCAAAGTTACCTGACTTCCCACACCCGTTATTGTTCCTGAAGTTATATCATCAATAAATAAATTATTTCCAAATGCACTTTTTGCAACGAATCTTACTTTATTTGTACCAACCGGCATTGCAAATACTTTTGTTGCCCATTGTGATGCTGTCGGAGTAAATGAAGTTGTTGTAGATACTGTAGAAATTATCTGTGTACTGTTTACACCGGATGAAAGAGTTGGTGACTGATATGTTTCGATCAGTCTTGTCCAAGAAGTTCCGGCATCAGCGGAAGTTTCAATAATTAATGAATCAATATAAGTTGCTCCGTAATATGCACAGGCATAATTAAATCTCAGATAATTAGTTCCTGCCACAACAGGCGGAAACTGGTTGCTTGTTAAAGTCTGAGGTCCGGTTGTTGCTGAAGCCAAGTAGAAATTATATTCTGCTGAGCCTGTTGTGCCGGTACCAAATGCAGTCGCACTGCTTCTAAGCCAGTATTGAGATGCAGCTGTTCCTAAACTTACTGTCCAGAAAGCAGGAGGCATAGATGCATCTGCAAAATTCTGAAACAACGGAAGCAGTCCTGCTCTTTTGAATTTGATCTGTCTGTCAGGAGCAGTGGAATTTAATGAATCAGCTGAATAAGCTCTCACTCTCCAGAATCCTGAAACTGAATCCCCGGGTGCAACTCCAATTCCTGCTAAAATTGTATCAAGCTGGGAAGTTCTCAGAGATAAGACAGTATCGAAACCATTATTGTTTGATAATATTCTCATAGTTGCAGGGTCTGAATATGATGCACCTGTTTTATAAAGCCATTTGTAAGTTGCTCCGCCTGTTCCGGATCGTGTCCAAATAAAATTTATAGGTGCAGGATCGATAGGGTTAGTAGTTACAACTAATCCATTTGCCGGAGCAGATAAATTAAATGCAGCCAAAACCGGAACACCTCGTGTTAATGTTAATGCTCTCGGACCATTGGTTGCTTTTAAAGAATCAATTGTAGGTAAAGTTCTGTATGCATATACATCCCATGAGCCGACTAGCGATTGACCCTGAAGTACACCTTTGCTAGCAAGAATTGCATCAAGCTGTCCGTTTGTTAATGACCATGAATTTGAAGAAAGCGGAACTGAAATTGTTCTTGTTGGAGCGCTTGGTGAACCAAAAATAAATTTATAAGTTACACCTGTTGCACAAGTATCCCAGTTAAAATTTACAGGAGTAGTTGAATTAGGTAATGTCGTAATAGTAGTTCCCGCTGCAGGAACAGTAAGATTATATGAATTAAGTACCGGTACAGGAACGGTTTTTACTTTTAATAAAGATTTATAAAGATTCAATCTACCTTTAGAAAGAACTTCAGTTGATAATCCCGGAAGTGTATCGACACTTGATAGCATAAATTGCTTGAAAAGCTTTGCAACTGAATCAGGCTTTGTCTTTGCAAGCTGAATAAAATTTGATCCCGCTGCTGCATACATTAATCCAACTGCCCCTGCTACGTGAGGAGTTGCCATAGAAGTACCTGTTAGCAATCCATAAGTATTTCCCGGCAGAGTTGAAAGTATGTTAGTTCCCGGTGCGCCGATATCCATATTGATCGGTCCATATCCTGCACCTGAATTTCTTACATCTGTATTTGTTGTATTTGTTACTGCGATCAACCAGTCACTCGGACAAGCTGTGGGGATATCACCTACTACATCTATATTCACATTATTATTTGGTCCTGCTCCTGCACTAAGTACTCCAACTTTACCTAACGAATCATACATTGCACACCATAGCGGGTAGTTTGAAGGCTGGCCATTATCAACACCGAAAGATGAATTAGTAGAAACAACAAATGCGCCTTTTGTTCCGTTAGTCTGATTATATAATCTTCTCATTGTAACTACATAACCATAAGCTCTCACTGCTACTGCTTCTGAACTTGTAGATCCTATAACACTCATAACTTTTACTTTCCAGTTAACGCCTGTTACGCCTTGTGAATTATTTCCAATAGCTCCCATTGTACCCGCAACGTGAGTTCCGTGTGAAGCACTCGAAATGACTCCATTATTATTGATAGCATTCCATCCATCAACATCATCAATGTATCCGTTTCCATCATCATCAATTCCGTTTCCCGGAATTTCACCTCTGTTCTTCCAATATGAAAGATCAGGATGTGTCAGATCATTTCCACCGTCAACAAGACAAACTACAACTGTATCTCCTAGAGCTGTATTTCCTCCGGTAGATATATCCCATGCTGCAGGACCTTTTACATCAGCGCCTGGGGTTCCACCTGTCTGACCGGTATTATTGTAGTCCCATTGCTCGGCAAACCTTGTATCATTAGGAGTAGTATTTCTTTCCTGAGTTTTATGATTGAACTGAGCAATATCAACTTCAGGTTGCGATTTTACAGAGATAAGCGCAGACTCATTTGAACTTTTTGTTCTGTCAAATTTCATTAACCAGATATTCATTGAAGGGATAAGCCTTTCTGCTGCTTTTAGTCCTATATTATTCATCTTGTGTGCAAACAGATCTGCATCAGCATTGTTTTTAAACGAGACGATCATTTCTCCGTCAATATAGTCTTTGTCATCATAGATGTAAGAAAAGCTGTTGGTACTGGTGGAATTTCTGGATAGAGTAAAAACAAGAACAGAAATTACAGCAATACCGATCAGGAATGAAAAGATCCTTTTGGTAAATAAATTCATTTTTTCGGTTTTAATTTGATATATAGAAAATACTAAGATTAAGGGTAAGATAAAAATCGTTTATTTAGAGGGAGCCTGCCGCCTGACAGGCTTATCTGCTCTTAAAACATATCCCGGTAAGGTTTTTGGCTGGGAATTAACCATTTGTTCAGGTACAAATTGTCCTTTTACATCTTCCTGAACAATTATTTTAGAAGCTTTTTTATTTTCATCAAAAAGAATTTTTATATTCTCTCCTTCGGAAACATTCATTCCATTAGCTTTTTTTTCTTCAAAAATAAAATAAAGGCTGTTAGAATTTTCTAATGAAACAATTGAGTCTGTTTTGTTATCCGAAAAATAAAGAGTGATATTTTTTCCGGACATTTGATTAAACCTGTCGGGGAAAAATGTATCAGGATTTCCGGAAATAATAAATGAGTTTCTGGAATCCTGGATCTCAGATATTTTTTTAACATAAATAGTCTGGAGCTTATTCTGCGGGAGATCGGCAGATATAGAATCACCGCTAATCTGAAATTCATCCTGCCATACTATAGGGTTGCCGCTTAAAGCAATTTTAGAAGTTTCTTTAAAATAAACAGTTCTATCTGATCTGCTGTAAAACTTTCCTCTAATTGTCTGAACATTTTTATCTGCAACATAATACTCAGGTTTTAGTTTAAATGCTTCCATTGAATTACTGTATATATACAAAGTATCATGTTCAGATTTTGTCTGATCATTGTCAATCTGGATAAGCATTGCATCGCCTGAAAGCCGGGTATATTTTTGCGTCTCAAGGTTCTCCAACTCATTTCCGTAAAGAGTAGTATTATTGTTCAGGCTTACAACTTTAACATGACCTGCAGCGAGAGACCGCTTTTCATTTGAATAATTTGTTAAAGAATCAGAATAAATATAAGTCGAGTCACTGTATATACTTACATTTTTATAAGCAAATGTCTTAAACTGTCTTTTATAAAAATCAATATTCTCTGCCTTTATAACTGCAGAATCTGTGGTAACAATAACATTTCCTCTGGCAAAAGAGTCCTCTGTATTTCTCATGTAAGTAAGTACTTTCGAAGTTATTTTATACTGAGGATTTAAAATAATAACATCGCCTGTAAAATATGCGCGTGCTTCGTTAAAAAAATATGTTCCGTTATTTGCCCGAAGAGTTGCATTAGGATCTTGAAGCGTTACACCACCTTCACCTATTGCCTTCTTTTCATTTCCATAGTAAGTCGCCTTGGATGTAATAAGTGTTAATGAATCCTGGTATATTTTTACATTTCCTCTTAATTCAACTTTGTTCTGTGCAATGAATTGCGTAGCTGAATTGCAAAATACTCTTACATTTCCCTGCACAAAAGCTACATTTCCGAAAGCTTCGCGGATCTCTTCTCCATTTACTACCTTTCCGGTCAAAGAATCAGCGTTTTTCAACTCTATCTTGTCCTGAGCAAATAATGATGCAGAAGCTAAAAATATTATAGTGATTGCAATAAAACGCATTTTTAATCTAATTTCGATAATTAATTATATTCAAAATCATGCTTTTTTAATTAAATAACAGTTCATTTAATAAATTGCAAGGATTTCAGGTTTGATTTTGGAGGATATATTGAGTAAATTTAAAGCTATTTAAAATTTATAAAGATCTAATTAATGTTAAGGCACAAATCAGCTCAAAAAAGAGCAAGACAGACAATAAAGAAGACTGAAAAGAACAAGAAGAACAGAGCATTATTAAAAGGTTCTATTAAAAGATCAGCAAGCTCTACCGACAAAGCAGCAGGTATGGAAGAGTTTAAGAAGACAACAGCTATTCTTGACAGAGCTGCAGGCAAAGGTCTTATTCATAAAAACAAAGCTGCAAATACAAAATCTAAGATCGCTAAGTTACTGAATAAATTAGCAAAATAATTTTTTAGCTTTAAATTTAAAAAAGCGTGCATCTTTTTCAAGTTGCACGCTTTTTTTATGTCCTTTTTTAAAAGAGACGCGATCAACGCGTCTCTGCAATTCATTATTTTACTAACAGCATCATTTTACTTTCATTGAAGCTGCCGGCACTTATTTTATATATGTAAACTCCGCTTGAATATTTTGAAGCATCCCATTGCGCTTCATAAACTCCTCTTCCCTGCTGTCTGCTTACAATTGTTTCCAGTTCATTTCCTGTTATACTATAAACTTTCAGCGTTACAAATGAATTTGAAGGAACAGAATATTTTATTTTAGTAGTTGGGTTAAAAGGATTAGGATAATTCTGTGACAATCCGAAATTTTCAGCTGTCAGTGTATTACTGTTATGTATATCAGTCAAGCCCGCAAGATCAATTTTAAAGCATCCTCTTCCGTGAGTTGCTGCAAGCAGGATCTTATTTCCTTCTCTGTATTTCATATCGTAAACCGCAACCGTGGGCATTCCTGTACTTAGCGTTGACCAGCTTGCACCATCGTTGGTTGAAATAAAAACACCCAGATCTGTTCCGGCGAATAAAGCTCTTGGAGCTGCATTTCTTAAAATAACAGAGTTAACAGCTACGTTCGGCAAGTTACTTGAAATACTTGTCCATGTTGCACCGCCGTCTGTTGACTTGAATACTTTTTTGTCTGCAAATACTCCTGAGCAGGATGCATAACAGATAGCATCATCCGTTTTATCAACTGCAAAATCGCTTACGTATGGAAATCCTGTTACAGTTGTCCAGTTAGCACCGCCGTCAGAAGTTGATAAGATCTTTCCCCCTGAAGTACCTATGTAAATTCTTGTTGGTGCGGTTCCGTTTCCAATACCGATTCCTGAAACATTTCCTCCAACAACAGTTGTTGTAGCAATTTGAGTCCACCCTGAAGATGCTGATGCAGTTCTTGCATCTGTTGTTACAAATACATTTGCTCTTCCGAATACTATGAATCTTGAATTATCCGGCGCTGCTTCAAAAGGATTGTAAAATAATCCTCCGCTTGATCCGCTTGGTGTAAAATCTGAAAATGTTGATCCCGCATTTGCTGAACGCTGAATAGATCCATTAACATACTGACCATAAACATAAAAAGGATTCTCTGAATCAATAATTGTGTATCCTCCGTCTCCGGTAGTTTTCTGTACCCAGACTGCACCATTATTAGTTGTAAATTGCTTGTTATTATCCTGGCATCCGCCCTGCATGTTAGCCGGATTTGTAGGATCATAATCTGCGCTCATATATTGCAAAGTTGAAATTGTAGCATTCAGATCGACCCAGTTCGCGCCATCATTACTTGACTTATAAATTCCGCCGTCTGAACAGCAAAACAAATTATTATCCAATGGATTATAAGTTAAAAAATGAATATCAGCGTGGCAAAAATTTCCTGTTGTTGAGCTTGACCATGAAGTTTTTTTAGTCAGTGTTGTTCCTGAATTCGGTGATGAATAAAGATCGAGACCGCCTGTAACAATAAAATCAGTTGTTAAAGGCTTTATAGCCAATGCATTATCATACCATCCCTGAGTACCTAGATAGTTAGTTGCATTGTTTTGCAAAGTCCAGTTACTACCGCCATCGACAGTTTTATAAACACCAAGAAGGCTTCCGCCGCTGCTATTGGCAAATCCAATATATAATGTTTGAGGATCAACTGTTGACATAACCATTGGAGCTCTTCCCATATTAGAAGCCGGCAAACCGGTGCTTAAAATTGACCAGGTTGCTCCTGCATCTGTAGATTTTCTGACAGTTCCTGCTGAAGAGAATGCATTTGTTGTCATATACAAAATATTATTATTCATCCAGTCCATCACCATTGCATTTACATTTGTGATAACCAGGCTACTTGTCCATGTAAGACCTGCATTTGTTGATTTAAATATCCCTGCTTTACCTGCAGCGTAAACTACGTTTGGATTTGCAGATGATACAATTATTTTTGAATAACTTGCACTTTGTGAATAAGGAGCAACCTGAACCCATGTATTTCCTGCATCTGTAGTCTTATAAATTCCATCACCATAGTGGCTATCCTGAGAATAGTTAAGCTCACCTGTTCCGTAATAAAGTACGTTTGGATTTATCGGATCAATAGCAATATCACCGGAAGCAATATTTGAAAGCATATCGGTCATTACATTCCAGTTAGCACCTCCGTTGGTAGTCTTCCATACTCCGCCGCCTGCAGCAGCGATATACATTATTAATGGATTAGTCGGATGAAATGCTATAGAGTTAGTTCTTCCTGAAATATTATTTGCATTTGTAACCTGATAAAACATTCCTGAAGGATTAACACTTTCCCAGAATGGAAGTGAGAAGGGAGAACTTAACTGATCAGCTATGCGGGGCATTCTTCTCATTTGCTCAATTGCATTATGATATGCGTCTGCAGGAATTGTTATTCCCGGACCACCTGCTCTTCTTTCGTAAATAAAATGCTCTCTCTGAAAGATCGTTTCTGATGTTTCATTGTCTTCGTCATTTCCCACCTGTGCTATTAAATAATTATTAGACAGCATTAGCGTTAAAATTGCGAATAAGTACAAAGATAGTTTTTTCATATTAGTTTATTTATTCTTTTAAAAAATTAATGTTATATTCGATATGAACTTTTAATGCATTTAGATATTCAGTCCAGCCGCTGCAGTTCGCAAAGGCGCTTTTCAGACCTTTAGTATCGTTATTCCAGCCTTTTTCTTTGATCTTAATTATTGTCTCTTTTTTTATAAGCTCGAAATGAAATTCAGTAGTTACTTTGTATTCAACATTATTACCGTTCCATTCAAAGACTATCTTTTCAAAAGGGATCACTTCCAGAACATTAATAACAACACCCTGTTCACCCCAAATCCATATAACCTGCCCGCCTTCATCAAGATTCCCTTTTGTGTCAGTATTAAAATACTTTTTCAGGTTCTCGCCTTTACAGACATTTTCCCAGACTTTGCTAAGGCTTGCATTAATAGCTGAGCCGATAGTAAAACCCACTTCACCTGGTCCTGAACTTTCAAATAATGGTGTGTAATGGAAGTCTTTCATTCTTTGATTATTTTTCTGATTAATTTTTAAAAGCTATTACTTCAATTTCTACACGTGCATCTTTTGGAAGCCCTGAAACTGCGATAGTGCTTCTTGCCGGCAATGCTTCACCAAAGCTTTCAGCATAAACTTCATTCATTGCTGTAAAATCATCCATTGTTCTAAGAAAGACTGTTGACTTTATAACATTATTCAGGCTTGAACCGTTCTCTTCAAGAATGAACGAAAGATTCTTTAAAGCCTGCTTCGTCTGCTCTTTAATGTCTTCACTTACTAATTTTCCGGATGTATCCAAAGCTACCTGCCCCGATGTAAAGATCAGGTCTTTAAATCCTATTGCCTGAGAATACGGTCCGACAGCTAATGGCGCTTTATCGCTTTTAAGAATTGTTTTCATTACTATAAAAAGTTTTTAATTTTTTTCGCAAAGCTCAAGTATTCGGTCAAGATCATTGTTTGAATAGTATTCTACTACTATTGTTCCTTTTTCCTTAGAAGAAGGATTCAATCGTACTTTCGTACCGAAATAATTTCTCAATCTTTCTTCAATATGATCCAGATACTGCAGTTTAATATTCTTATTTTCCGGCTTCTTTTTCTTAACAAACTTTGCTTTATCTTTTGTTATCTCTTCAAGCTGGCGGACAGATAATTTTTCTTCAATTATCCTTTTAGCAAGCTGCTTCATTTCTTCAGGAGTTGACAGCCTTGCAAGAGTTCTTGCATGACCTTCCTGAAGCTCGCCTTTTCTCAAATAAACTTTTATTTCTGCCGGAAGATTCTGAAGTCTGAGATAATTTCCTATAGTGCTTCTGTTCTTGTTGATCTTTGAAGCAAGCTCTTCCTGAGTCAGATTAAAATCATCCATTGTCTTTTGAAATGCATCGGAAAGATCCATTGCATTCAGATCATCCCTTTGTATATTTTCAAGTAGTGCAATAAAATGCTTTTCTTCTTCTTTATCTGCAGCTTTATCATAATTAAAGACCGGCACTTCTGAAAGCCCTGCTATCTTTGCAGCTTTTAATCTTCTTTCGCCTGAGAGAAGTACGTAACAATTATTTTCACGGGAATATTTTACAGTTAGAGGCTGAATGATACCGTTTGTCTTAATAGATTCAGAAAGCTCGTTTAATTTTTCCTGATCATAAACCTGTCTCGGCTGATTTGGATTGGTGAAAATCTTATTTATATCAATAAACAAAGCAGACTCATTGCCTGATTTATTATTATTTATAGAATCGAGGTCAACATTCTTCTCTGAGAACAAAGCTGAAAGACCTTTTCCTAAAACTTGTTTTTCCATTTAAACTTTATTAATAAAATTTTTTTATATCGGGTGACTGTAAGACGGCTGTTCAGCATCTGGAAGAGTAATACCGTTCCTGCCAAGGAATTCTTTTGCAAGATCAAAATAATTGATCGCTCCCATTGAAGTAGGATCATAAACAGTAACAGGCTTTCCGTAACTCGGAGCTTCACCAATTTTTACATTCCTGAATATTTTTGTCTTATAAACTTTTTCTCCAAAGAACTTATTCAGCTCAACTTCGATCTGATTAGAAAGTCTCAACCTTGAATCGAACATAGTCATTAAATAGCCTTCAATGTTAAGGTCGGGATTGTAAGAATTTTTTACATTTTTTATAGTATTCAAAAGAGCAGAAAGACCTTCAAGAGCATAATATTCGCACTGAACAGGAATAAGAATTGCATGCGCAGCAGTAAGAGCATTAAGTGTTATCAATCCAAGTGAAGGAGGACAATCAATTATTACAAAATCATAATTTTTTTCTAATCCGTCATTCTTTAAAAAAAATTTCAGCTTGCTCATCAGAACTCTTTCACGTGATATCATTTGTGTAAGCTCAAGTTCTGCAGCAACAAGATTAATGTTAGAAGTAATGCAGTCAAGGTTCGGAATAAATGTCTGCTTAATACATTCACTGATGCCCGTGCTTGAAATGAGGACTTCGTAGATAGATCTTCCGTCAGATTTTGCTTCCATACCTACTCCTGTAGAAGCGTTTGCCTGTGGATCTGAATCAATTAAAAGTACCTTCCTTCCAAGTGCAGCAATTGCAGCTGAAAGATTTACAGCCGTAGTTGTTTTGCCAACTCCGCCTTTTTGATTCGCTATTGAAATTATTTTAGTCAAGAATTCTTTATTTTAAAAATCTATTACATCACCGGGTTTCATAATAAGGCACTTTTTACCTATGGCTTCAACTTTTCTGCAAAGTTCATGCTCGTCGATCTTAATTACCGGAAATGTATTATAATGTATTGGAATGGAAATATCTGCATTTACAAATTCAGCAGCTTTAACAAAATCATCAGGACCCATTGTGAAATAATCACCGGCAGGCATGAATGCAAAATCGATCTTATGCATTTCACCTATAAGCTTCATATCAAAAAAAAGAGCTGTGTCACCCGCATGATAAATTGTTTTATTATCAAAATGTATTATTATTCCTGCCGGATCTCCTGCATATGCTCCGTCAGGTGTTGAAGAAGAATGATGAGCAAGGGTTAGCTTTACCTGTCCGAATGGAGCCTTAAAGCAGCCACCAAGATTTAAAGTCTGAACTTTTTTAACTCCGTGATCTTTACAGTAATGAGCCAGCTCAACCATTGCAATGACTTCAGCATCGTTTCGTCTTGCGATATCAATTGTATCGCCTAGATGATCACCATGACCATGAGATAGAATAATATAATCACATTTTATATCGTCTGCATTCAGATCACATAATGGATTACCTGTAATGAACGGATCGATTAATATCGTATGTTCATCAGTTCTGATCTGTAACACAGAATGACCATGAAAAGAGATTTGAGGCATATGTCAGTTAATATTTAAAGTAATATTAAATCAAAATTATAAAAAGTCTAAAAATGGACGATTTTAAAATAAATGAGCTGGCAACATGTCTTCCCCGAATGCTTCAATCTGGGAAATAGACAGACACATAGTTCTGCCCGTACATTTGTTTAACAATAAATTTATACCAAAATTTTACCTGAATTCTGCATTCTAACGTATCTTTTTAGTTAAAATTAATTAAGTTATATTTAATACTGTTCTAATAAATCTAAAACAATATGGGCAAATTAAAAGAAAAACTTGCCTCCCAAATTACTGCGTTAAGAGAAGAAGCAAAATCAATCGTAAAAGACCACTCGAAAAAACAGATCAGTGAAGTTACTATTGACCAGCTTTATGGCGGAATGCGAGGAGTCAAAGGTTTAGTATGCGATACATCTGAAGTAGGTCTTGATACAGGACTGATAATCCGTGGTGTTCCAATTCTTGAACTTACAAAAAAATTACCTGAAGAAATATTCTATCTTCTTTTAACCGGTGAGCTACCTGATGCAGATGCTTTAAAAGATCTTCAGGATGACCTGAAAAAAAGATGTGACCTTCCTGAATATGTAATTAAAATGCTGGATGCTTTACCAAAAGATACTCATCCGATGGTGATGCTTAATGCAGCAATTCTTATCATGGAAAACGAATCAGTTTTCCGTCAGAAATATACTGAAGGCTCAAATAAAAATACTCGCTGGGAATCAATGCTTGAAGATTGCCTGAACATTATTGCAAGAGTGCCGGTTCTCGCTGCGCATATTTACAGGAAAAGATTTAACAAGGGTGATGCGATTGCTCCGGATAAAAACCTTGACTGGGCAGCAAATTATGCAAAGATGCTTGGAATTCAGGACGACAATGGAAAGCTTGCAGACCTGATGAGATTATACATGGTTCTGCATTCAGATCATGAAGGCGGAAACGTAAGCGCATTTGCTTGCCAGACTATTGGCTCTGCTTTATCAGATGCATATTATTCTATCAGCGGCGGATTAAATGGATTAGCAGGACCGTTACATGGCCTTGCAAATCAAGAATGTCTTGCATTCATTGTAAAAATGAAAGCAGATATCGGACATGCTCCTTCAGATGCAGAAGTGAAAGACTATTGCGAAAAATTACTGAGCAGCGGAAGAGTTATTCCGGGATACGGTCATGCTGTTCTAAGAGTAACTGATCCGAGATTCACAGCGTTTATTAATTTTGGAAATGAATCAATTCCTGATGATGAGATATTCAAAATAGTTAAGCAGTTATTTGAGATCGTTCCTAACATATTAACTGAACAGGGAAAAGCAAAAGATCCATGGCCGAATGTTGATGCTGCCAGCGGTTCAATGCTTTATCATTATGGACTAAAGGAATATGAATACTATACTGTACTCTTCAGCGTTTCAAGAATATTAGGGCTTTCAGCACAACTGATATTAGCGCGAGCTATGAATAATTCTATAGTAAGACCAAAATCTGTAACAACAAAGTTTATTAAGAATTTCGCAGCGAAGTAGTAAATTTTGTCATTCCTGCGAAAGCAGGAATCCTGTAATTCAAACAAAAAAAGCGATCGATGATCGCTTTTTTTGTTTGATGTTATTGAGGAAAAGAAGACGCCTCGATAAAAACATAAAAACGTAAACTTAAACCGCCACTCCTCAAAAATATAAATCAAGGAGCTCTCAAGTAAATCCCAAACAAATTCGGAGAAATGTAAAGGTTTCCATATATCTTTCCATTACTATAAATTACTTTCTTACCATCATTAATTACAACATTCCCCGTATAACTTGCAATTTTCGATCTTGTTACTATATCCGAATCCAATTTTTCTAATTCCAGAGAATAGGATCTATTATTCTCAATTCTGTTTTTGAAGTAAATGGATTTTAATTTATGGGATAGAATTTGAATGCTATCCTTATTTAATATTGCGTCAATATAATAATAGTCTGGGAAAAGAGTTGAATCTATAAATACAATATAAACTTTATCAGAGCCTCTATAGTTTTTCAGAGAAGAACAAGAGTAGAAAATAAAAGAGAATAAGATTGATAAATAAATTAAGACACTATACATTTAATTAATTATACCACGTTTATCATTTATTTCAATCTAAAAAACTTTAAAAGTCAATTTTAACTTTCCGTTCCGAAGCTGGAGCATCGGAACGAGAGGTCATTTTTTAAAACCCCAGGTTTCCAATTCGTTGAGCATTTTGTAGTCGGTGAGGTCGTATTGGATTGGTGTTACTGAGATGTATCCTTCCATTAAAGCTTTATGGTCGATGTCTAATGTTTTATCGGAGAGTATCAGCTTCCCTTTCAGCCAGTAGTAAATATTTTTACTCGGATCAAGTCTTGGCTCATATTTTTCGTTCCATACAGATTTTCCCTGACGGGTTACCATGACTCCCTTAATATCTTTTTCCTTTAAAGCCGGAACATTTACATTTACTAAAGTTCCTTTTGGTAATCCATTTTTGAGGATGATCTTTGCTGCCTTAGCTGCAAACTTAGCTGAAGGCTGAAAATCTTTATAGGTAAATGTATCGAGAGAAACAGCCATAGAGGGTATTCCGAGAATTGTTGCTTCTGTTGCGGCGGAGACTGTACCTGAGTAAATCAGATTAACAGCGGTATTCGAACCCTGATTTATTCCGGAAACACAAAGATCAGGCTTTCTTTTTTTTCCTAATAAAGTTGAAATCGCAAGCTTTACTGAATCAGCCGGTGTACCCTGAACTGCAAAACCGAAAAACTTTTTATCTTTAAATATCTCAACTGCTCTGATAGGATCGGAAACTGTAATTGAATGTCCCACTGCGCTCTGCTGTGTGTGAGGAGCTGCAATAATTACATCACCAATTTTTCTTAGTTCTATTGCGAGTGCGTAAATTCCGGGTGAATCAATTCCATCATCATTTGAAACAAGTATTAGAGGCTTTTTAGCCATGAATATTTTAAATTTTTAAATGGTTATTTAATTGACTCGAGCATTTCCCATATAAGATCTTTGAGCTCGTCTAAGTTTTCATTTGAAACAGAAGAGATCAAAAGCTTAGTTTCATCTGTTTTCATTTTAGTTAGTTTTTTCTTAAGATCTTCATCAATGGCATCTGATTTTGAAAAGCATAATATACGCGGCTTCTCTAATAATTTTTCAGAAAAGCTTTTAAGCTCACTCAGAAGTATCTTATATTCCTTTAAAAAATCTTTTTTAGTTGTCTTACCGATCAGCTGAGTAGAATCAACTAGAAAAACAAGAACCTTTGTTCTTTCAATATGTTTGAGAAACTGAATTCCAAGTCCTTTGCCGGTTGATGCACCTTCAATAATTCCCGGAATATCTGCTACTACAAATGATTCATGTTCTTTGTATCTGACAATTCCTAAATTCGGTATCAAAGTTGTGAAAGGATAATCTGCTATCTTAGGCTTAGCTGCTGAAATGCTTGAAATAAGAGTTGACTTGCCTGCATTCGGAAATCCTACGAGCCCGGCATCAGCAATTAATTTTAATTCAAGAATTGCCCATGTTTCTTTTCCGGAATAACCTGTCTCTGCAGTTCTCGGAGCCTGATTAGTTGAATTTTTAAAATGATTATTTCCTCTTCCGCCGTCACCACCGCGAAGCACAACAATTTCCTGTCCGTTTTTCAATAGTTCAGCAAGAATTTCACCTGTCTCTTCATTTCTTATAATGCTTCCGCATGGAACAACTATCACTTCATCTTTTCCACCTCTTCCCGTTCGCAGCGCTCCTTCGCCATGATCACCTTTACCTGCAACAAAATGCCTTTTGTAAGTAAAATCTATTAATGTTGTAAGCTGTGAAGATGCTCTAAATATAATATCACCGCCTTTTCCTCCGTCACCGCCGTTAGGACCGCCTTTTGGTACGAACTTTTCCCGCCTGAAACTGACTACTCCATTACCGCCATCACCTGATTTAATAAATATCTTTGCCCTGTCTATAAACATTATTGCTTTTCCTTTTTTATAAAATGCTCATTGAGCATATCAACAAAGAAAACTATTTTCCTGTGATATATATCAACTTTGTTATCGAGAATAATTCTCTTTAAATGCGCCGTTGCTTCATTCCAGTTTTTTGCATCCTGAAGTATCTTAAATGAAGCCTTCATTCCGCTTTTGCTGTTATTATAAATTTTAGATAGTATTTCTTTTTTTTCATTCATAGTGAACAGATCTGATATTGCCGAATCATCCACTTCATTATCAAGCTTTACTGTTTCAATTATTTCTGTCTGCTCGCTTTGAGGTATAGGATCTTTTTGCTGCTCTGTCTCCTCAGCTTTTTTCTTCTCTTCTTCTCTTTCATTGGAATAAACATCATACCTGCTGTATGTTTTTTCCTTAACGGGCTGGATATCATTATTTACAGGAGACAAATGAAGAGTTTCTTCTTTCTTTAAAGGATCTTTATCTGTATCAACTTTTACCTTAGGCAGTTCAGGAATTGGTTTAGCAACCTTTGTATCATCCTTCGGATCATCAAGTTCTATCTTGATCTTTTTCTTTTCAGTCTCTTTTACTTCTTTCTTCAGTTCCGGGACAATAGAAGCTTTTTCAATTTCCGGTGTGACCTGAGGTACAAACTTATCAGTAAATATTTTAATTATATCTTTATAAGAGATGAGATCATTCTCTTTAAAAAATTTAAACGATTCAAATTTTTCAAGCAGATCATTATATTTTTTATCTTCAAGAAATATTTTTATGAATGAATACGGAACTGTTGAATCAAGATTGATCTCCGATTCATTGTCATATTTTAGTCTGAAAACATTAAGCAGGAAATTTTTAATTTTAATTCCGGAAACATTCTGCATCAGCTTTTCCTTAAGCTCAAGATTCATTTCATCTATCAGCATTTCCGCTTTTACACGGGTGATAAAATCTATTGCATTCCTGTCTATATATTCTTCTAATACTTCGGTATAGAATTTATAAAAAGGAAATATCTCAAGCTTTGAAGAGACTTCTTCAACTCTTTTTGACTCTAAAGATCCAAAAACAAAATTAAGAATAGTCCATTTAGGACGGATTGAATAATTTATAAGAAGCTTAACAGCCTTGTTTACCTGCTGTTCAAGCTCTTCATTTGTAGAAACATGCGGAGCTTCTGAAATAATAAAATTCTTTACAAAGGGAGAAAGATTACTTTTTCCTATTATAGATGTATCGACATTTTCATAAAATTCCAGCTTCTTAACTTCTCTTGAAGCTCTCTCATTCACTATTGTTTCAAACATATCCGAATAATGCTTAATTAAATTCTTTCTGTGAAATGGATTTTTTCAGCTGAGAAATGTGCCATGTGATATTTATATCCTTCGGACAGCATTCTATACAATTAAAAATTGTATGACATCTCCAAATACCATCGGGATTATCCAGTATATCCATTCTTTCATCTCCGGCATCATCGCGTGTATCATATGCAAACCGGTAAGCTTTTAATATTGCAGCAGGTCCGATATAATTTTCATTTGTCCATGTCGATGGGCAGCTTGTAGTACAGCAGGCACAAAGAATGCATTTTGCAGATTCAAAAAGCTTTTCAGCATCTTCATTTGACTGCAGTCTTTCGGAATTAGGCGGAGGAGGAGTCTTATTTATAAGATAAGGCTTGATCACTTCATACTTCTGAAAAAAGCTTGTCATATCAACAACAAGATCTTTTATTATCGGCAGCGAAGGCAATGGCTCGATCACGACAGGACTTTTAGTATTTATATCTTTCAGTAGTATTGAACAGGCAAGCCTGTTCTTTCCATTAATTTTCATTCCATCACTACCGCATATTCCGTGAGCGCATGAGCGTCTGAAAGTAAGAGTGCCATCATACTTCCATTTTATCTCATGTAGTACATCCAGTAGTCTCCAGTCTTCGCTTACATTTGTAAGATTGAAATCCTGATAATACGGCTCTGAATCTTTTTCCGGATTATACCTCAGAATGCTGACAGTTAAATTCATAATGTATGTTAAAAATTGTTAAATTTATCTCAGTTTAAAATCATTTTTTAATATATTTATATATGCTTCTTTATCGGCACAAGTGTAATTTTTATTTATTATCTCATAACCTTTATCTAATTCACCCAGTGTCTGATAATCAGCAGCTATAGCTGCAAGTATTGTTTTAAGAGTGCCTGCGGGTGTATTAAAAGTATCAGTCCCATCAGCTTCACAAACAAAGTCCATTCCTCTGAAAAATCCATTCATCTCTTCAGTCAGTTCAGCGATCTCAAACCTTACAAAGTCAGGAAATTCTGAGGTTGCATCTTTAAAATGACCTTTACTGAATTTAAAAATAAGCGATGGAAAACGTGTTTCTGCATAATTTGTGAAAGCATAGGCAAGCATATCGTTACCTGAAACGATCTCATTATATCCATCCTTGTCTACATCCTGAATTCCGTAACCGGCATTACCAAGATAAATTGAATCAATGAGGTTTACATTTGAAGCACTGATAGAGATAGAATAAAGTGATGTACAGCAATGTGCACCGCCTGTAAATGCTGACACCAGAAATATCTTATCGCCTCCATTTTCTTCAAGCAAAGAAACGTCTTCAAATGTAACTTCTGCAAATTTTCGGGAAGCGATCTGAACTCCGTCCTTTTTTACTCTTAAAATACAGGTGTAATCAGTTGTATCGGTTTTTGCAAAGAATGAATAATTTCCAACTACAAAAGCTCTCGGAGGATACATTTCCTGCGCAAATGCATTGAATGAAATTGCAAAAAATAAAATGAATAATAATGTTGCTTTCATTTATTAATTAATATTTTCTTTCCATTGGCTGGTATCTTGTTACTACTACCGACTTGTATTTTAATATCGGCTCTCCTCCGTCCGGATTTTTAAATGCAAATGTATGCTTCATCCATTCAACATCATCCCTTTTCGGGAAATCTTCCCGTGTATGAGCTCCGCGTGATTCTTTTCTTGCATAAGCTCCTGCTACAGTCGCCTCTGCTGTTTCGAGAAGACTGTCAAGCTCCATGGCTTCTATAAGATCAGTATTGAATACTTTTCCTTTATCCTGAATTGAAATATTTTTATATCTTACCTTAAGCTCTTTTATTTTTTCTTTCATTCTCAAAAGTGCTTCTTCAGTCCTGAATACTCCGCAGTCAGTCATCATAAGATCCTGAAGCTCAGTTCTGATTGCTACAACCTTTTCACTTCCGTTTCTTGCAAATATTTCATCGATCATCTTTTGTGTTGTTTCATCAGATCCTTTTTCTAACGGAGCATAATCATTTTCTTTACAGAATTCTGAAACTCTCTTCCCGGTTCTTCTGCCGAATACCACCAGGTCAAGAAGTGAGTTTGTACCGAGCCTGTTCGCGCCGTGAACTGAAACACATGCACATTCACCTGCTGCAAATAATCCTTTTACTATATCACCTTTTTCATTTAACAGAACTTCGCCATTAACATTTGTTGGAATTCCGCCCATCGCATAGTGTGCAGTCGGCTGTATTGGAATTGGCTCTTTATTTGGTTCTACACCAAGATATGTTCTTGCGAATCCTGTAATTTCAGGAAGCTTATCTTCGATAACTTCTTTTCCTAAATGGGACACATCAAGATATAAATAATCTGTACCGTCACTTCCTCTTATCCCTCTGCCTTCTCTGATCTCGGTTACAATAGCTCTCGAAACCATATCCCTCGGAGCAAGATCCATTACAGTCGGAGCATATCTTGCCATAAATCTTTCACCGTCTTTATTTTTTAAAATTCCGCCTTCACCTCTTGCCGCCTCTGAAACCAATATCCCGAGCTTCCATAATCCTGTCGGATGGAATTGAAAGAATTCCATATCTTCGAGCGGTAATCCTTTTTTATAAACCAGTGAATATCCGTCACCTGTACCTACGTGGGCATTTGATGTTATTCTGAAAACTCTTCCATAACCGCCGGTTGCAAAAATAACAGCTTTAGCATGGAAAGTAGTAACTTCACTTGTAGCAATATCCATTGCAACAATTCCTTTGCAGACTCCATCTTCAATTAGAAGATCAGTTACAAAATATTCAGAGAAAAAATTTACCTGGTTCTTAATGCAGTTCTCATAAAGCGTATGTAGCATTACATGTCCTGTTCTGTCAGCAGAATAACATGAACGCTTAACAGCAACTCTTTTTCCGTAAGGGTCATTTTTATCTGCAGGTCTGGTATGACCACCGAAAAATCTCTGAGCTATTTTACCGTCTTCATTTCTGGAAAAAGGCATTCCCATATGCTCAAGCTCAATTATTGCTCTGATAGCATCTTTGCACATTACTTCAATGCAGTCCTGATCTCCGAGGTAATCACTGCCTTTTACAGTATCGAATGTATGGTTTTCCCAAGAATCATCTTCCATATTTCCAAGAGCTGCGCAAACACCGCCCTGAGCTGTTCCTGTATGCGATCTTGGAGGGAAAACTTTTGAAATAACTGCACAGGAATATTCTTTAGGGATCTCAACTGCAGCCCTTAAGCCTGCACCGCCTGCACCAATAATAACTACATCAAAATTTTGTACCATATATTTTATGAATTAATAAAATTTACTTGTTAACTACTCGCCCATATTTTTTATAAGCTTATATATCTCAGCCTTTTGCTTGTTCTCGTCTGCAGTTGCCGAATATATCTGCTTCATTTCCATGTATGAAAGTATTGCATCGAATTTTCTGTTCTCGTTTATTGCTATCTTGCTTAAATAATAATACAGCTTAAAATTATAAGGAGCTGTACCTGTATTTTTCATTTCTCTTTCATAAGCAGCATCAAAATATTTTTTTGCAGTTGGGATAGCTTTATAATCTTCATAATAAATTATTCCGGATTCAATGTATGCATTTGTCATCGAGGAATCTTTTTTTATTACATTCCTGTAAGTGCTTAAAGCTTTTTTCTTATCACCAGACTGTTTGTAAAGATCTGCGATCTGAAGCTTTATGCTAAGATTAGTTGTATCGACGGAATAAAATTTTTCATAAAACTCTATCGCTTTTTTAAAATCTTTTGAGCTCGTATAAGCGCTGGCTATTGAATATGATAAGCTGTTCAGCAAACTGTCAGTACTGAATTTATTTTTAATGTCTTTGTAAAGCTCTTCTGATCTGTTAAATGATTCCGTAAGTACATACAGCTCAAGCAGTCCTTTGTATGCAGGAAAGCTATCTGGCCTCATCTCAATGTTTTTCAAATAATAATTTTCAGCTTTTCCAAAGCTTAACCTGTTAACTGAATCTTTTTTTATCGTGAATTCATCAGCTTTCTTCATCGTATCCTTTTCTTTGGAATAATGCCAGTCATATGAAAGCTGAGCATAAAGATTTTGAGCATTCTTTAAATTCTTATTATATGCACTTTCATTTTTTTTTGAAGAATAATCCTCCGCAAAAATTGCATCCCTTGTCATTGAGATAAGCTTATTAAAGCCTTCTATCGAAACTGCAAAATTTGTATTTCCGTATCCGCCGTATGTATAAGTAGTTATTCCTATAACATCACCTTTCGAATTGAAAAGCGCACCTCCGCTATTACCCGGGGAGATGGCTGCTGTTATCTGTATTACTTTTTCAAATATTTTCTCAACCGGCATGTAGGTCGTTTGATCTGTAAAAGAAACTTTTTCATTTTCCCTGATCGCAGCAATAATCCCTTGCGAGATCGTATACTCAAATCCTAACGGACTGCCAATTGCATAAACATCCTGACCCTGGTAAAGCGGATCAGCTGCATTTAATTTAACGACAGGAAATTTCTTTCCTCTTTCATCAATAATTTTTAAAATTGCATAATCTTTTGCTTCGTCAGTAATAATTATTTCAGCCGGATAAAAAATACCATCGCTCGTTTTTACAATTATACTGTCGATAGGCTCGATCACATGATAATTAGTTCCTATTAAACCATCTTCACTAAAAATAAATCCGCTTCCACTCAATTTATTCACCGCTGTATCAACTGAACCATAGTAATCCGGAAGAAATGTATTAGGATACCAGATTGAAACAAGAGCAGGCTTATATTTTTCAATAATCTGCCTTGCATTCAAGTCATCATCTTTTTTAAACTCGATGTTTCTGGTAGTTTTTAAAGGACTATCCTGAGAAACTGCAAGCGTAAATGGAATTATTAAACTTAAAAAAATTAAATGTAATGATATTTTCAAATTGAAAGACATGTTTAAATTATTTTCCCTTCCATTCGGCTTTCCTTTTCTCAACAAATGCATTCATACCTTCAAACTTATCCTCTGTTCCGAATAGCAGATAGAAATTCTTTCTTTCGAATTCAAGTCCGCCTTCTATAGTTGTATCGAATGATCTTAGTATACTTTCTTTTGCAAGCTGAATTGCAATTGTAGGCTTTGAAGAAATTTCCTTTGCCATTGCAACTGCTTCTTCAAGAAAAACTTCTGACGGAACAACTTTTGTTACCAGTCCTGCCTGGAACATTTCATCAGCAGTGAACATCTTACCTGTGAGAATGACTTCCATTGCCCGTGCTTTTCCTATCGCTCTTGTTAACCTTTGAGTTCCGCCTGCTCCCGGTATAACACCCAGATTAACTTCAGGCTGACCGAACTTTGCAGATTCTGATGCAACAATCATATCACATGTCATTGCAAGCTCACAACCGCCGCCTAATGCAAATCCGCTGACTGCAGCTATGATCGGTTTTTTAATTTTTCTTATCTTATCCCATCTGGCGAACTGATCTCTGAGAAGCATTTCTGTTGAAGTAGCCTCAGCCATTTCCTTAATATCTGCACCTGCTGCAAATGCTTTCGCACTTCCGGTAAGAACCATACAGCCGATTGTGCTGTCTTTATCAAATGCTTCCAGCGCTTCAACAACTTCCTGCATAAGAGGTATGTTCAGTGCGTTCAGAACATCAGGACGATTTAGCTGAATCTGTCCTACTTTTAATGCTTTTCCGTTCTCAATTTCAGATATTAATATATTTTTATAGGATTGGTCTGAAGCAGGTTTATCGCTCATTTATTAAAGTAGTGTGTGAAAGGTTGTAAAAGTAAAAATTAAGGTTATTAGCTATTAATTACAATGAAATTGGCAGGAAACAGAGGGAGCATAAAGCAAGTATTGTGCAGATATGCTATTAATATTATTAGATTTTAATAAACAATTGAAGTTTCTAAATTGTAATTCACTAAAAATTTAAAATGGATAGTAATGTATCAAATGTGCTCAGGAAGATCGAAGAACTTGAAAAAACCTGGAGCATAGAAGCAGGAAAATCGGATGCGAATGATTCTTATAATGAGAATAAAACCATAAAATTCTGGTCTGTTCCAAAAAGCTCGGGTACTTTTTTAAATTATATGGTTTATGCTTCTAAAGCCAAAACGATCTTAGAACTTGGATGTTCGGCAGGTTACTCAGCAATTCATATGGCTTCTGCTGCAAAAGAGACAGGCGCAAAATTTTATACAACGGAAATTTTTAAGCCAAAGATCGAGCTGGCAAAAAAGCATTTTGAAGAAGCCGGCTTACTTGATCAGATCACAATTCTCGAAGGCGATATTATTGAAAGCATAAAGAATTGGAGCAATGGAATGATTGACATGGTTTTCATGGATGCAGAAAAAATTCAATATATAAATTATTACAAGCTTATGTGGGACCATCTTTCACGGGGCGCAATTATAATTGCCGATAACTTTACTGACCAGGCTGAAGCTTTAAAGCCATTTTTAGATTATGTTGAAAAAGATGAGAGAGTTGTATCAACTGTTCTTAGAGTTGATAACGGCTTGTTAATGGTTTACAAAAAATAAGATAATTTTAATTTAACTTTCCTCCTACGACTAAATACAAAACAACTTAATGAATATTACCATACTCGGCTTCGGGTGTTATCGTATAGATAAAAGAGTTGATGAACACAGAAAATCACTTACGAAAGCTATTCTTGAAGGCATAACACTTATAGATACTTCAGCAAATTATTCTGACGGCAACAGTGAGCTGCTTGTTGGAGAAGTGATTTCAGATCTTATCTCAAAAAAGCAAATTAAGAGAGATGATATTACGCTCGTTACCAAAGCCGGATACATACAGGGTTCAAATTACCGTCATGCTATAGAACTTAAAAATAACGGTACCGGATTTGCCGATGTAGTTGAATATGCTGAGAGGCTCTGGCATTGTATCCATCCTGATTTTCTACAGGACCAGCTGGATAAGCAGCTTCAGAGACTGAATGTTGAGTATATTGATTCATATCTTCTTCATAATCCGGAATATTATCTTGGATGGGCTAAGAAAAACAATGTCGACCAGAAAGAAGCTCATGATGAATATTATAAAAGGATCAAGGAAGCATTTATTTTTCTTGAAGAAAAAGTGAAAGAAGGAAAGATAAAAAGCTATGGAATTTCTTCTAATACATTTCCAACTTTTTCTGCTCAATATGATCACACTTCTCTTGAAAAAGTTATAAAGATCGCTAATACTGTTTCACATACAAACCATTTCCGATTTATTCAGCTTCCATTTAACTTTTTTGAAAGCGGAGCCGTATTAATAAAGAACCAGTTCAATAACACAAAAACTGTTCTGGATGTAGCCTATGAAAATTCATTAAAAGTTCTGATAAACAGACCGCTGAATGCAATTACTTCAAAAGGTCTGGTAAGACTTGCTGATTATGAACAGGCAGCATATTCTGAGAAAGACTTTATAAAGCAGATAAAGCTTGTTACGCTGATGGAAGAAGACCTGCTGGATGAAAAAATAAGCGCTGATGAAAATATTTCTGAACAGGAAAAATTGAATCTGAAGCAGTATTTGAATTCCGGAAAAACTATTGAAGAGAACTGGAAGTTTTTCGGAAGCATTGAGCATCTGAATGATAATATAGAGCAGTTCTTTGTTCCCAAAATAAATTATCTGACAGTTTTTTTTAATGATAATGTTAAAGATGTAAGCACTAAGAATTTTTTTGAAAAATATTTAAGAGAATTATACCTTTTACTTAATTACCTGACGACTTATTACAAGATAAGCGCAAATGAACGTTCCAAATTCATACATAAATTTTTTAATGAGTTTACAGATGAGAAATTTCATGCACTTTCTTTATCTCAGAAAGCGATTTTAACAATTGCATCAGTAAAAGGAGTTGACTGCGTACTTATCGGAGCAAGAAAAGAAAAATATGTTAATGATGTTTTAAAAGTTATTGATTCACAAAAACTAGATAACGAAACAGCTTTAAAGATATTTAACAGGATCAATTTTGAAATAAACAGTAAGATCTGAAAAAAATAGACATCAAAAATAGACATTAATTGATAAGAGATCTGTTACAAAATATAAAATTTAAAATAATTTTTTCAGGTTTACTGCTGATTATTTCTGCTGTATTGATATTCATTTATTTCCGTGACCCTTCAGCAGATAGTAAAGTAGTTTCAAAAGACCAACAAAAGAGAATATTTACGGTTGATGAAATAAAAAATCTTGTGCCCCGAGATATAGATACAATGCTTTTTACCTATGGCATTAAAAAAGAATGGATTAAAGACCAGCAGAAAGAATTTTCCGGAAAGCCAAATAAGATCACTGACAGAAATAAAAGTAAAGAAGTTAAGGAGATAAAAAATAAGCCTGCCAATGCTGAATTTCTTTTTCAGAAAGATATAAGCTTGCCATTTGATATCTCAACTATCGAATTGACTGCAGACCTTTCAACAATGTTCAGATATTACGGGTTGTCAGAATACATAAATGAAGATCCGCGTAAAAAAGATCTGAATATTGATCTAAGCCTTTCAAATGACAGCCTGAAAAAAGTAATCGGAAATGTAAGATTAATATATAATGAAAAGATAAAAAGAGAAGCAGCCGATGTGTGCATAATTATAAATAATATTATAGATTATGAATTAAAAGACGCCGAGTCTGTCCTCAAATCAGGAGAAGGGTTCTCAGTTGTGCTTCCTTTGAACCTAGAAAAATCTGACCTACAGTCATTGATAAATGAAAGCAAGAGGGATTATGTGATTCATTGCATCTTAGGAACTTCAGATGATCTCGAAGCTGATATGAAGTCTGATGGCAAAGAAAAAGAATGGAAAATAAAGATCAAAGGCTTTGCAAATGAATTTTCCAAAACAAGCGGAGTGATAATAGATAACAAGCGCAAAGATAAAATTTTCGATGATAAAATTTTTGATGAACTGTTAAAAAATAAACTGGCTCCATACAATGACACCGTACTTATAAAATTTCTTACAAAGGAGATCGGTAGCAAAAAAGTTAACGAGCTTTTTACAAATATTATTTCAAGAACTTCAGCCGGAAGAACAACACTGGTATACCTTGTTAATTTTACACCCGATGAATTCACTTATTTTGACAGCCAGGTACACAATTTGAAAAAAAGAGGATATAAATTTCTCAGCTTTAAAGATATAATGAGAAGAGTATCATCAGCCGTTATTAAGGAGCAGGAAGAGATCAAAAAAGGAAATACCGCCGACAGTGTTGCAAAAAAGAAATAACAGAAATAAAACAAATATTGTAGAGACGCGATGCTCGCGTCTCCAGGAAACCGAACATGTGTTTTTTAAGACGCCAGCATGGCGTCTCTACCAATGTTGATGACGATGAATATTCAATATTTATAGCTCGAAGGGAGCGACCTTTTTGTTTAATGAATAATCAGTAATTTCCATTCTATGACAACACCACATGAGCTTTGGATGAAATATGCTTTTAAAGAAGCAGAGATCGCCTATCACAAAGAAGAAATTCCCATCGGATGCATTATCACATTTCAGAATATTATTATTGCAAAGGCGCATAATCAGGTTGAAACACTTAAAGACCCTACTGCGCATGCTGAAATACTTGCAATAACTTCTGCAGCAGAATATCTTCAATCAAAATCTTTACTTGGATGCACTATGTATGTTACGCTTGAACCATGTTTCATGTGCGCAGGAGCAATTGTAAACTCTAAGATCGAAGAATTATATTTCGGAGCATACGATGTAAAAGCAGGTGCATGCGGTTCAGTTCTGAATGTCACGAATAACAAACATCTCAATCACGAAGTAAAAGTATACGGTGGTATTCTCGATAAGCAATGCGGAGATATACTTAGACAGTTTTTTGAAGTGAGACGGTAAATGAGAATGTAAGTAATTAGGAAATTGGGGCATTTGATAACAATGGTCTGATTTTTCTTTTCGAATCTATAATTCATGAACAAAATACCTAAAGAAAAAATACTTGTTATCGGAGGGACAGGAATGTTATGGAATGCCTGTAAGCACTTTTCGCAAAGCACGAATGTTTATGTTGTTTCCCGAAACGAATTTGATACAAGTTATGACAGCATTTTCCATATAAAAGCTGACTACACCAAGCCTGAAGAATTTCTAAATAAAATTAAAGACAATTTTAAAAATAAAATTTTTCCTGAGCGAATAGCTTTATGGATACATTCTACAGGTGATGAAGCAGTAAACTTACTTTTAGTTTATATCGTTTCAACACACCCGAAATCAAAGATATTTCACATTAAAGGAAGCGGTAATTTTAATCCTTCAAAAGCCGGAAAAATTATTATATCTAATATTAATTATTTTGAGATCATTTTAGGATTTATACTACGTAACGATATCTCACGCTGGCTCACTAATAAAGAAATAAGTTCAGGAGTTGTAGATGCAGTTGAAAGCGAAAGAAAGAGTTTTACCATAGGCGTAACCGAGCCATGGGAAAAACATCCATAACATAAATTCACCTCTTTTTTAAAAATGATATTCACTCCAAAAGATAATGACTTTGCCTCTAAAGTAAAAAACAGCTTTGCAGAGCAAAAATTCATGAGCTTCATAAACGCAGAACTGGTTAAAATTGAACCGGGAATATGTGAAATCCATATACCATATAATAAAAACATTACACAGCAAAATTCATTTTTTCATGCCGGCATTGTCGGCACAATAGCTGACAATTCTGCCGGCTATGCTGCCTTTTCTTTAATGAATAAAGATTCATCTATTTTGACAGTTGAGTTTAAGATGAACTTAATTTCTCCTGCTGACGGAGAGTTACTTATTGGAAGAGGAAATGTATTGAAATATGGAAGGACACTTACTGTCTGCCGATCAGATGTTTTTATTGTAAAAGATGGAATTGAAAAATTATGTGCAGCTTCTCAGTCTACCTTAATAGAATTAAAATAATTTAAATATGAAGGTTGATACTTTGAGTTCCGGTTTTTCTGAGTTACTGAACGAAGACATTACGGTCAGTCAGGAAAAATGGTCTGCACCCAAAAAAATCATATCTCTTTTTTTTCTCTCCTATGTTTTCTTCTATATGTTCCCTTATCCAATAAGTGAGATACCATTTATTAAGGATATTATCGGATTATATTCAAAGGCTATTGAAAACATTACATTAATTCTCGGACATAATATATTGGGACTTAATTTTGAAAAGATAGAAATGACAGGAAGCGGAGACACTACATTTGATTATGTCAGTCTTGTCACAATTTCATTACTCGCTTTAATCGTTTCTTTAGGTGTTTTTATTCTCACCCGAAAACAAAAAAATTATTCCAGACTTTATAATTATATTATAGTATATGCCCGGTATTATTTAGCATTATATATGCTTAGTTATGGCTTTGCTAAAGTTGTAGGAGGGCAGTTTATCACCCCCGGCTTTTGGCAGCTGGAAAAAACATACGGGAATTCAACCCCAATGAACCTGCTCTGGACTTTTATGGGTTATTCAAAAACCTATACTATTTTTTCCGGATTTGGTGAAATTCTGGGCGGAATATTATTATTTTTCAGAAGAACAACAGTAATGGGATGCCTCGTCACCATTGCAATAATGCTGAATGTTGTAATGCTGAATTTTTCTTATGATGTCCCGGTTAAGCTTTTTTCCTGTCATTTAGTATTGATCGCAATATTCATAGTTTCTCCATTTATAAAAAAACTGATTGATTTTTTTATTTTCCAAAGAACATCCAACCTTCACTTTAAAAAAATTGAATTTACAAAAAAATGGACAAAAATTACAAGAATAGCTGTTAAGACGCTTATCATTTTATGCTTTCCGGGATTCATGATTATTGAAAACATAGACAATATTAGACAGTATGAATCGAAAGGGTCATTTAACGGGATGTATATTACTCAGACTTTTTTTCGCGCTAAAATTCCTGAAACAACTGCTGCTATTAATAGGGATACATTGGTCTCAACCCAACTGCCTCGGTGGGAAAAAATAACATTTCAGTACAATACTGCGATTATTAATACAGGTGCAGATTATCCAATTAAGTATAGCTTTAAGCTTGACAGCATAATTCACAAACTGATATTATCAACTATTCACATTCGTTCAACCGATTATATTCTTGACTGTAAATTCCCTAATGACAATCTGATGGTCTTGTCAGGAAATTACCAGGGAGATTCCGTATATGCAGTTATGAAAAAGAAAGATTTAAGTGAATATACTCTAATGAATCGTGGATTTCATTGGATCAATGAATATCCATATAACAGATAAAAATTCATAAAATATTTTTGTTCTATCATATTACTAAAGAGATTTTAAATATCTCAGCTTAAAATAATATTAAAGTATCATGGATTTTCAAATATTTTTAAGTCTTCTTACTACATCAGCAATTCTTGCAGGTGGAATATTCGGAGGCATTCAGCTTTTACAATTAAAAAAGCAGCGTGCAAGAGATTCAGCTTTGCAAATGCTGAATTCTTCCCAGACTCCCGTCTTTATGGATGCAGTCCACATTTTATTTAATATCCCAGAAGAATTGTCAAAAAAAGAAATTGAGGACTATGTAGGGGGGAAAATGAATTCTTTGCTTGTAATGTTTGGGACCTTTGAAAGTTTAGGCTATCTTGTATTCCGGCATGAAATTAGCTTAGAGCTTGTTGACAATTTTTTTGGAGGAGCGATAATTCTATTTTGGAATAGAATTAAAAACTATTTCTTTGAATCTAGAAAAGCAAGCAAAAGAGAAAACTATGGTGAGTGGGTACAGTGGTTGGCTGAACAACTTGAAAAGAGAGAATCAAATTCTTCCACATTGCCTGCACATATTCAATATTCTAATTGGAAAGAAAAAAAATAACTCAAAATATTACTCTATGTACGATCTACCTTATTACAAAGAAAAAAACGAGCAGGTTATTAAAGAATTTATAGACTCTAATCCTTTTGCTTTTTTATCCGGAGTTGATAAAGATAATAAGCCGGTAGCAACACAGATACCGGTTTTCATTGAAGAACATGACGGCAGAAGAATTTTAAGAGGTCATATTATGAAAAATAATGACCATCATAAAGCATTCATGCAAAATCCTAATGTACTGGTAGTATTTACAGGTAAGCATACTTATGTTAGCGGTACATGGTATAGCAATCCTCAAACACCCTCCACCTGGAATTATATGAGTGTTCATTGCAAAGGAACTGTGAGATTTTTAGATGATGAGGCTTTAATTGAAGTACTCAGGAAAGTTTCTTCGCATTTTGAAAACTATGATGACAGTTCTGCAACTATCTATGACAATCTTCCAAAAGAATATACATCAAAGCTTATGAAGGCAATTGTGGCTTTTGAAATTGAAATAAAGGAAATGAACCATGTTTTTAAGTTAAGCCAGGACAGAGATGAAGAAAGCTATCACAACATCATTAAAAAGCTGAAAGAAAAAAGTGAAGATGGCAAAGTGATCGCCGCTGAGATGGAGAAAAGGACTAAGGATGTATTTCCAAAATAGAATTAAAAATAATAATCGGGAGTGGCAATGACTGATATAATAGATGCATTAACAGCAGCTCCAAAGCATCATAAATTATTATTTGAAAATGAATATGTGCGGGTTTTAGATACAAGTATTCCTCCAATCCGCTATGACTCAGAAGGAAATGTAATATTTGATTCACGGGGTCTTTCCAAACCACTTACCGAAGCTTCAGCACTTTGGTCAGAACCGTTATCTCCGCATGCCTTAAAAAACACAGGAAATAAAAAGTTGCATATTATTAGTGTTGAAGTTAAAAGTTAATACTCTCCCTTGAAGAATGAATAGTTCAGATTTATTTGAAATTATTAAAAAACGTATCATTGATATTCATAATATAAGTAAAAAACCTGTAAGAGTTGCAGTGAACGGTATTGAAGGGACAGGTAAAACTGTTTTTACAAAAAACTTAACAGATTTTTTATTGCAAAATGTTCTTAAAGCGGTGCATGTTTCAATCGATGGCTTTCATAATGTAAGTCGGATACGATATATGCAAGGTCGGGACAGCGCAAAAGGATATTATGAAGATGCCTACAATGAATCCGAATTTGTTCTAAAAGTACTAAAGTCATCGCAGCTTGAAGAGCCTGAAGTTACAAAAGAAGTACACGATATGAATACAGACAGCATTCTTATAGAGGATCCCATAAAGATTGATACCGACACAATTATCTTAACAGATGGATCATATTTATTTAAAAATGCATATAGAAAATACTGGGACTTAAAGATCTATTTGCAGACTGATTTTAAGACAGCAAAAACAAGAGGTGTAAACCGTGATTCTGAATCGTTTGGCGGATCAGATATTGCAAGAGAAAAATATGATAACCGTTATCATAAAGCTTCACGAATTTATATTGAAGAATGCAAACCACAGGAATTCGCAGACATTGTAATTGACAATACGGATCTTGATAACTTATTATTAATAAAAGAATAAGGTATCCTGAAATGTGTGTAAAACTTAATCCTATCAAACATGGATAACTTATCAGACACCCAGCAAAAAATGGTTGATATCTTCAGTAATCATATGAATGCTGAACTGAACGGCGACCTTGAAACAACTATGGAAACGATGACGGATGATCCGCATCTAAATCATGTTCCTGTTATGGCAGGTGGTGTCGGTAAAGAAGGCGTCCGTCAATTTTACAAAGATCATTTAGTCGGAAAGTTCTTCCCTCCGGATGTGAAGATCACAAAAGTTTCTGAAACAATTGGTGATAATCAGATAGTCGACGAACTTGTCATTAGCTTTACGCATTCAGTTACCATTGACTGGCTTCTTCCGGGCATTGCTCCTACAGGTAAATTCGTTGAGATCGCACTTATTGCACTTGTCGGATTCAAAGACAATAAGATTTCTCACGAGCATATTTATTGGGATCAGGCAAGTGTACTCGTACAGGTCGGATTGCTCGATCCAAAAGGACTTCCAGTCTGCGGAGCTGAAAGTGCTCACAAAATTATGGATCCAAAGCTTCCATCACGAAAAAATTACTAATGCAGTATAAACTTTTAAAAATGAAAAACTCAATTATAATACTTCTTTTAGCAGTGGTTTTTATATTTTCAGGATGCAATAAAAGATTGGAGACCAAAAGCGATACAACGACACTAGAAGAAGTTTTAAAAGAAGAGGCAAAGATCAAACAAGATCTCCGCGTTGCAAATGATTCTCTTTACTCTGCACTTAATGCAATGTTCAAAGGCAATCTTGATCCAATGAATGCTCTTTGGTTACACTCAGATAATATTACTGACATGGGTCCTTTTGGTGGACGACTAACCGGCTGGGATAGTGTAAGAGCAGAATTCAAAAAAGAAGCAGCAATGAAATTCGATGGCAAGATAATTTGCAAGGATCTGCATGTTTATGCCGGAACAAATATGGGCTACACTGTATGCAATGAAGTAGGTGAGAATATGAGTGCTGATGGTAAGCCGGTTTCAGTCAGTCACCGTGCAACAAACATATTTCAACTTATCGGCGGTCAGTGGAAATTAGTTCATCATCAAACCGATTTTTCAGTAAACTTGGAAAATGCTGTTGATCCTTCTGCGAAAAAATAATTATAATTTTAGGAATCAGAAAAGGGTCTGCTTAAAATTCGAATATAATATTAATTATTTATATTCACGTAAGGCTTTAGAAGAGAGTATTTTTTTACCAGGTCGGTAATTTTTTTCAGGTCGATTGTTTCAATGCATTCAAGATTGTAAGGACAGGCTTGCTTCATGCAGGGATGACAATCTAGACCAAAAGGTATAAGCCTTTCTCCCCTGCCATAAAGCTCGATCTCCTGCGGAGGAGATACACCGAACCATACTATTACCATTTTTTTCAATGCAATAGCTAAATGCATTCCATAGCTTTCCCCGGTGATAACAACATCGCACAGGCTCATAAAGCTTGCGCCATTACGTATTCCAAGATTAGTAGGAGTATATAATACAAGCTTTTGAGTTTCCTTGCTAAGCAGATTATAGATCTGAAGATTTCTTTCTGTATCATCCTTTCCTCCGGTGAGAACCAATTTCAGCCTGTCAAATTTAACCAGTTCCTCTATCATCATCACATGCTGCTCAACAGTCATTTTTTTATTCGGATAAACTTTCGAGCATCCGGTATTAAAACCGACATAGAATTTATTTTCATCATACTTATTCTGCTTTTTATAATTGGAAATAAATTCCAGCTCTTCCGCTGTAAAATTAAAAACATATTCATTTTTAAAATATGGCAACTCAAAAGTTTCATGGATGATCTCCTGCATCGTCTTATCATTTTTTCTGAAGCGGAGCTCATCATCGATACCAAGGTTATAATTATAAACAGAACCATTGTTTGCAGGTATTATATTCCCATCCGGATTTAAAAGGAACCCGTATTTTTGCTTCGCATTCACTTCATTGGCAAATGCGCATGCATGAGGTGATTTATCAGGGTTATATAAAATATCAAATTCCATATTTCTTACAACCATTCTCTGTTCCTCATTCCAGAAAAAAATATTATCTATGAGAGTATTGTTAAATAGAATTTTCGAAGAAGCTTCAGGAAGTATCCAGCTTATTGTGCTGACAGGATATTGCTTTTTAATTGATCTTAATACAGTAGTATTCCGTAAAATATTTCCTTCAGATTGAAGGGAAGTAATTAATATCCGTGTGCCTGATCTGTGCATTTCATCCTCGAACTGGCACCCTTCAAGAAGACAATTTTTATATGAGACGCATGGCTTATATCCGGTGAAATGCTTACAGGCAGGAATTATTATCTTTGGTTCGTTTGAGTTATCCATATCTTAAACGAAATGTATATATACTATATTGGAATTAAAATGATTTATTAAAGAATGTTAAAAATTTTAAAACTATTTATATCCTTTGCATTGTTATATAGATAGATCGTAATATTGCTTTTTAATGCACTTTGCGTGTATATTTATAATATTGAATTATGAAAAAAGACCCTAGAAAAGTTAATAAAGGGAGGCTCCTGCTCGCAGAGCCTTTCATGGGAGATCCCAACTTCAAAAGAGCTGTGATACTTATATGTGAGCATAATAGTCAGGGTTCATTCGGCTTTATTATAAACAGATTCACCGATATAAAATTAAAAGAGCTTGTAGAAGATTTTCCTGAATTCGATGCTCCAGTTTTACTGGGTGGACCTGTACAGCCAAACACAGTTCAGTTTTTGCACAAAGCTGCTGATATTGAAAACAGCGTTGAAGTTGCAAAAGGTGTTTACTGGGGTGGAAGCTTTGATTCTCTTAAAGAGCATATTATGCTTAACAAAATAGATGATAGCGATGTATTGTTCGTTGCCGGGTATTGCGGCTGGACAGAAGGTCAGCTTGAAGAAGAAATGAAATCCGAATCATGGATAGTTGCAGACTCCAAGCCTGAATTTATATTCAGCAAAGACTATGATGACCTCTGGACTGATATTTTAAAAACTATGGGTTCAAAGTATAAGCTAATCTCTACGTTTCCAATTGATCCATCATTGAACTAAATCAGAAATAAAATATTAAATGAAGCTTGAAAAAATAAGAATACTCAGTGAAGAGAACGCAATAATAAATACTGATCTACGATATAAAGATGAACTAAAGAATATTCCGCTGGTTATTTTTTCACATGGCTTCAAAGGTTTTAAAGACTGGGGCTGCTTCCCATATATGATGGATAGAATTGCTGCTGCTGGAAATTTTGCTGTCAGTTTTAATTTTACTTTTAACGGTACCGGTGAAAATGAAAATGATATGACAGATTTTTCACGGCTTGAAAGATTTGCTGATAATACTTTTTCAAAAGAACTGAATGATCTCGGATGTGTTATTGATCATTTTGAAAAATATTCCGGATCATACAATTATGACTTTAGTAAACTTGTTCTGATAGGACATTCCCGGGGAGGAGGAATTTCAATCCTCAAAACTGCCGAAGATAAAAGAGTAAAAAAGCTTATAACGCTATCAACTGTAAGCACGTTTTGGAGATACAGTCATGGACTACTAAAAAAATGGAAGGAACAGGGTTACTTTGAAGTCTTGAATTCAAGAACTAACCAGATGATGATACAGAATTATGTTTTGATAGAAGACCTGGAAAAAAATTATGAGAGGCTTGATATTGAAAAAGCTATGGGCAAAATTGACATTCCTGTTTTGCTGATTCACGGTGATCAGGATATTTCAGTTGATTATTCTTCTTCAGATACTCTTTTCAATACAGGCTCAAAGAATAATAAAGTCTTTGAACTTATACCGAACACCGGACATACTTTCGGATGCGTACATCCTTACGGCGGGACAACACTTCAATTCGAAAAAGCTATTGAACTGATGTTAAATTTCATTTAAGATGATCAATCACAGGGATTGTCATCAGCTTCCTTTAATTTCTTTTTAAACTCATCATCAGGCATCTCCGGCTTTTCCTTCATCATTTTCAGGATCTCTGACTGATTCTTTTTTACTTTCTGCCAGCTCTTTGACCTGTTCTCTTCGCTTCTCTGCTTTATCAGCTGTGACTTTGCTTTTATTTCTTCAGATGTTTTTTTATATTCCGGAGATTTTTGCAACTCAGTCTCAATTGCTTTTATTTTATTTTCTAAATATTTCTGATTGTTAATATTCTTAAGATCCAGATCTGCGATCTTATCATTAATTTTTTTCTTTTCAACATCATTTCCTGCAGGAAGCTTTTCAAGCTCTGCACTCAGCTTTTTGGTTTCAGCTTTTGAAATTGAATCTCTCTTTGCAATATCTGCTTTTATTTTGTTTATATCATCACGTCTTTTCGGATCGATCTGGTTAAGGCGGTTCTCAATTTCTTTTTTTTCATTATAAAGCGGAGTAATGGTCTTTACTGAATCTTCTCTTGTTTTTTCTTCAGCTTTAACCAGATTGCATTTGTACTGCTTGTAATCCTTGAACCATTTTGATGTTTTATATGAGCATCCCTGAAGGACAATTGCAGATAATATTATTCCAAATAATAAATTTAGTTTCAATAGATAAGGTGTTTTAATTCACAGGTACAAAATATCCTTTATATAAATAAAAAACTCCGCAAATAGAATTCGCGGAGCTGATTATTTTTTTTCTGCAATTAAACCTATGAAACAATAAAAGGTGATGCTATAGTTAATACCTGATTCATTGAAAGCGGCTCATCAAAAGCTTCTGTAATCTGATTTACAGTAATTTGTGAAATAGTTGTTACATCAATTCCTCCCTGAACAACATTATCTTCTCCTGCATAAATTGCAGGCGGCAAACCGGAAGCATCGGCATTAGTTATCCACCCTTTTAAACCTCTGATCTTTCTTACTTCTGCTGCATGCCTTGCTTCAACTGAATGTATTGAAAGGGCAGCAGTTAAAACACCAGGATTAGCTCTTAATGCAGAACTGACTGCCTGACCTTTATAAGCTCTTACACCAAGATCTTCAAAAGACTGAGAAAGCGCAAGGAAGGTTTGATAATTTGTGAATACATCCGGATAAGTTCCGCCTGCCGTAAAATCAAAAACAGGTGAGCTTATCGCAGCGCCTCCCTGGATACCTTCTATGGTATTAAATAAAAAAGTTACATGCGAGGCTTCATGATTTGCTATCTGCGTAAATACTGCCTGGTCCGCCGCAGGTATTATTCCTGAATTTAAACCCATTACATAAAATTTGGATTCAAGATACTCAAGAGTTAAAGCAAAATTGAGTACATCTACAATTGTAGGGTCAGTGAATGCATAAGCTTTTTTAGAAAGCACTGATGCAAGAGCGGCCGGAACAGCTGCCAAAGCAATTTTTAATCCTGTATTGCCGGCATGCTTTAAAGCATTTCTTCTGGAGAAACGCTCACTGTTTAAATTTGCTTCTTCAATTGTATTTAATATTTTTTCTAATTCCATTTTTTCTCTCCTTAAAATTTTTTATGGTAAAGCTGAGTGACCGATAGTAACCGTAAAATATTGTGTGATCATAGGAATAACCGCAGAAGGTAAAAGAGCTGTCTCAAGCCCTGTTGATGAGCTAATGATATCATTACCTGCAAAATTCGATGTACCGGGACTAAGAAGCTCTCTTATCGCTGAAGAATGCCGCGCTTCTACAGAGACAATTTTACCGGCTAATGCTACATAATTTACATCGTTGATGTGAAATGCTATACCGTTATATGCGCTTACACCTGTATCTTCAAAAGCTTTTGCAGCCCCTAAAACACTAGCTCTGCTTGTAAAATCAATAGTGCTGAAATTAAAGGTAAGATCATCAGCAATTCTTGAGGTCGCAGGAATGGCAGCTTTAAAAAAGTCTCTGTGTCCCTGTTCATGATAAGCAATATCAACAATTATTGATTGCTCGGCTGCAGAAGCACCTGTATAAAAAGAATTAATTACCTTTGCATAAAATGCTGCTTCAAGCTGTTCTAATGCATAGGCATAATTCAAGATACCTATATCTCCGGCAACAAATGTAATTCCACCGTTTGGAGGTGCAACAACATCATCAGATTTACATCCGTTCATAGAAATTCCAAATCCCAACACAGCAGCAGAAACACCAGTCCATTTTATGAATGATTTTCGGTTGATCGGTTTGCCAAATGCTTCATTGAACAAACCTGAGATATGCTCAACTTTTTCTTGATTCTCCATCTCAATTTCCTTTTTAAAATTAAAGTATTTCAATTGAAATACCGGTAATGAAATTATTAATTCAGATCCAAAGAATAACTAATTATAATTGAAAATTTTAAAAAAAATTGAGCTTTTAATAATTACTCAGCATCAGAGGGGCAGTAAACTGTTTCAACTAGCTATGTCAGAATCGGAAAGATTATCTAAAAGAATTCCTATACAGACATGTATAATATACAGGTTTAGGGTCTACTTATTAAATTGTATTTGTATCTTTAAAATTCCTGCTTAATTGCAATATATTTGAATTTTTATTTTCAATTTTGATATTTAAATTACATTAAATTTACTCATATAATGGAAAAACATCTAATAAATTTAACTCCTCAGGAAAAAAGTCATCTTTTCAATGTTCCTGCTATGATAGCAGTATTGGTTGCAGGTGCAGATGGGGATATTAACAAGAAAGAACTAAGCTGGTCAGAAAAAATAGTACATTTCAGGGCATCTTACAAAGATTCAAAACTTCATGATTACTATATGGAAGTAGAAAAATACATTCATGATTCTGTTGAAGAATACATGAAGAAAATGCCGGAAGATCATAATGAAAGAGAATCACTTATCAATAAAGAACTTTCAAAAGTAAATGATATTTTTCAAAAGCTCGATATCCATTTTGCTACCGAGCTATATAACAGCTTTCACAGCTTTGCAAGACAGGTAGCGAAATCAACGGGAGGAGTTGTAGGATATGGCGCAATTTCACCGGAAGAAGAAAAGGTATTGTCGCTGGACGCTTTAAAGCTTCCTTAAGTTTCGAAAAAGTTTAACCTGTATCCCACGAATTCATTCGTGGGAAAATAGTCATCACAATATTTTCTAAACCGTTCTAACGGTTTCCTTTCGTGAACTCACAAAAAATTAAATCCTTTTTTCGTAAAACCGGACTTTTACCTATAGTTGAAAAGCTTAGGTATATATTCAGCCTCTTCACAAACTCTTCAAGGAACCGGAAATTTATTAAAGAGCATCCCGGATTCATTCCTCCTCCATCACAGGCAGCTTACGATGCTTACACAACAATTGATCACAGCTTATATTTTAAGTCCGGTAAAAAAGAAGCAGAAATAATTTCTGCTTATATTGATAAATATGCATCCGGAAAAAATGTTCTGGATTTCGGATGCGGGTCAGCCCGGATATTGAGACATCTTAACAGTGATAAATACGCCCTCTCAGGGTCTGATTATAACAAGCAGGCAATTGAATGGTGTAAAAACAATTTTCCTGATATAAACTTTATTCATAATGAACTTACTCCACCGGTAAACATAGAAAGCAGTAAATTTAATTTTATTTATGCTATATCAGTTTTTACTCATCTCTCAGAAGAAGTTCAGATCAAATGGCTAAATGAGCTTGAAAGAATTTCGGTAAATGGCTGCTGCATTATGATAACACTTCATGGAGAAAGACATTCTTCTAAACTACTGCCGTCAGAATTAAAAAAATTCAGAAGCGGAGAATCGGTCGTGAAAGGTAAAGTTAAAGAAGGAAGCAGGATCTTCACGAGCTATCATAGTCCAAAATATGCAAAAGAAAAGCTATTTAAAGGAAAAGATATAATTCATTTCAGTGATCAGCCACTACACAGGGATTTTTCCCAGGATGTATATATTATAAGAGTAAAAAAGAGCTGAAGTTAAGTAAAAGAATATCTATCCGAATTGCATAATCCTTATGAGATCCTTCGTACTTTAATACTGCTTTCGTTACATAGAAGAAACCCGTCCAACGGAACATTGTTCGAGAAGAACCACTATGGAGGAGCTATGAAGATTTATATTTATTCCCTCTGAATTGAGATGCAAGTATGTTCTATTCTTCAAGTTGGTTCATAAATTTACTTTTGTTTTTGAAACCCATTTCGGAGCATCATTCATGCCCTGGCGTAATAATAAATTTAACTGAGCGGCATGGTGCTGAACATGACGCATATTGTATATTATTATCTCCATTATTGAATAGTCTCTCCACTCATTTTTCCAGCGCATATTCGCTATATCTTCAGTCATACCTGCAAAGAGATCATGGCACTTATTCCTGCAGAAATGTGTATATGTTATAAGCTCTTCCTTTGTGTAAGTGCGTTCCGGCATTTCTGCTGATTTAAATTCCGAAAGCGAAAATGGAGGAGGAGGAGTAAATTTCTCAGGTTCTAAAGTAAGATAATAATCAAGAAAGAAAATACAGTGATACGCATTATACCAGAACTTATCGTTATTATCCCATAATTCTTCAGGGCACATTGCTATTGCATTTTCCAGCATGTCAATGCTTGCGCCAAACTGGTGCCATATTATTTCTTTCAGGGTGTCAATCATAAACTTTGAGTTTTTAGTAGTTATAAGGATAAGAGCTTTTTGAACTTGTTATACTTTAGAAAATTACAAATTTTAATATGAATTTAGTTTAAAGAAAGATGCTCTTAAGCGAAGCAAAAGAAATTGCAGATGAGTTCCTTGATATGATTTACAAGTACTGCATTCGCTGTGAAATAGCCGGGTCAGTGCGAAGGGGAAAAGAATATCCGAAAGATATAGAAGTCGTATTGATACCGGATTCGTTTAAGCTGGAAAGATACTTTAAAGAAGAAGGGAAGAAGCATATGAAATTCCTCAAGGATGGAAGAAAGTATAAGCAGATATTGTTCAGGGATATAAAGATAGATCTTTTTATTACAGAAGAAAATAACTGGGGAATAATTTTATTATCCAGAACCGGTTCTGCAAATTTTACTGCTTACATTTTAGGACAATGGAAAAAATTTACAAAAGGCGGAAGGTCGTCAAACGGATATCTGACGGATACAGAAGGAAAACAATATTTTTTTAAGGAAGAGAAAGATATTTTTAAGCATCTTGGACTTGAATTTGTTGAGCCAAAAGACAGGTCGTAAAAAACAAGCTTCCTTACCGGGATTCATTGACTTAATGCCTTAATTCACATTAAAAATCTAATTAATTTTATCTAAACTTATAATAAATTTGAAGAGTATTTGTATCTTTTGCGGGTCAGCTACTGGAAATGATCCGGAGTTTCACAGAATTGCTGAAGAGACCGGAAAATATTTTGCGGAAAATAAAATAAGACTGATCTATGGCGGCGGGAATGTTGGCTTGATGGGTATTGTATCAAACACTGTAATGAAAAACAGGGGTGAAACTACAGGCGTAATACCGCAATTCATGATGAATAAGGAAATAGCGAACTTTAATATTACCGAGTTGATAGAAGTTAAGTCTATGCATGAACGCAAAGCAAAAATGGCTGACCTTGCTGACGGATTTATTGTACTTCCTGGAGGTATCGGTACTATGGACGAGTTTTTTGAGATATGGACATGGAAGCAGCTTCATCTGCATACAAAGCCTATTGGTGTTTTGAATTTCAACGGATATTATGATGCTCTTTTAAAATTTATAAAAGATATGATATCGCAGGGCTTTCTTGCACAACAAAAATTTGATGAGATATGCATATCCGATTCGATATCTGAGCTTATCAGTAAAATGAATGCAAAGGAATGAAAGTGAAAGATAAGAAATGAATTATTTTTATAAGATCATATATTTGTTTTCAGTAATGCTATTGTTCTCATTATTGATCTCGTGCAATAATCAAAAAACAGAATTTAAAATGAATGGAAATTTAAACTATCTCGCTCTCGGCGATTCTTATACTATAGGAGAGAGTGTACCTGAAACAGGAAGATGGCCGGTACAGCTTACGGCAGCTTTAAATAAAGAGGGTGTTAAAGTAAATGATCCTGTAATAATAGCGCAGACAGGCTGGACAACGGATGAACTGGCGCTTGCAATTCATGACAGAAATATCAGAGAAAAATTTGATATTGTTTCATTATTGATCGGTGTAAATAATCAGTACAGAGACAGAAGCCTGCTGGAATATGGAATTCAGTTCAAGCAACTGCTTGCAACTGCAGTTGATTATGCAGGCGATAAGAATAAAGTTTTTGTGGTTTCGATTCCTGACTGGGGAGTAACTCCATTTGCAGAAGGAAGAGACAGAAGAGTTATCGGGGAACAGATAGATCTTTTCAATGAGGCAGCAAGGAAAATATGCGAGAACGAAGGCGTGGATTTTTATGATATAACTTCTTATTCAAGGGAAGCAAAAAATGATAAGTCTCTTGTTGCAGGTGATGGTTTACATCCATCGACAAAAATGTATGAAGGCTGGATAGAAATAATAAAGCCGCGGCTTTTAAAAAAATTAAAGAAGTATTAATACAATTTAACAGTAATGTAGGGACAGGGATTGCCTCTGCCCTCCAGATAAAACTATGGACATAGTCGAAGTCCGCGAATACTGCTTATCAAAAAAATCTGTAGAAGAAGGCATGCCTTTCGGAGAAGGAGTTTTGGTTTATAAAGTTATTAGTATAATTTTTCTTCTCATCCCTGTAGTAAAGCCATACCGGATTAATGTTAAATGCGATCCGGAAACTGCAGTTGAGCTTCGTGAGAAATATGATGAAGTTGAGCCGGGATATCACATGAATAAAAAGCACTGGAACACAGTTTTCCTTGAAGGGAAAATTCCGAAAAAGGAATTGTATAAAATGATCGATGATTCTTATATGCTTATAGTAAAAAGCCTTCTGTTAAAAGACCGTAAAGCACTGGAGAGCAATTAAATGAGAAAAATAATTTTCAGCGCTCTTCTTTTGTTAACCGCCTTTCTAGTTTATTCATGCGATTCAAAATTTGAACCTCCAAAGATAAGCATGGGAACAGACAGCGCTCCGACTCAGGAAAGCTGGAATTCAGAAGTTACATTTTCAGATTCAGGAAATGTTAAAGCAGTTTTAAAAGCCGGACATATATCGGCATTTTCAACAAAGTCATATTATCTTATAGACAGCGGGGCAAAGGTAGATTTTTATAAGCTTGGAAAGCAGGTATCGACTTTAACGGGGAACAGAGGAAAAGTAAATGATATCACTAAGGATATTGAAATATACGACAGCGTAAAAGTTGTAAACAATGAAGGAGTTATTATGACAACTGAAAAGTTGTTGTGGAAAGACAAGACGCAGAAAGTTTCTTCTGATGCATTCGTCAGGATAATAACTAAGACTGAAAGAATTGAAGGGATTGGGTTTGAGTCAGATCAGAATTTAAAGAATTATGTCATTTACAAAGTGACTGGTACGTTTACGAAGTAGTTGATACTTTTTTGAAAAATTAATTGTAATAAGACCTGACAAGATGTTTATCCTGTCAGTTCGCTTTTTATATCAACTGCCACCAGATTGTAAAACCTGACAGGAAAAAAATCTGTCAGGTTTTACAATTATGTTTTACAACTGTGTTTTACATCCAAAGCTCGGAAATAAATCTTACTGCATTTTTGTAAGCAAAACTGTCTATATCTTCTTCAGTCATCTTTTCATTTTTCATATTTTCGTTCAGAAGTTCGAGTATTTTTGGATACACAGATGCATCTTTCTGAAGATCGTAATAGAAGGGAATTCTTTTTTCTTTTTCCGGCATTGAATCAGTGTAAAAGAAATCGGCACCCAAGGCGAGATTCCTTTTCGCTCCCAGCTTTAATCCGTATTCAATATGATCAAAAATAGCATCTTCTTTTTTATCGTTTAAGAAAGCTCTTAAGAAATTAATTCCAATAAGTCCATTGCGGTGCATGATCTCTTTTGCGAATTCATCAGTTAAATTTCTTTTATGGAAAAAGACTGAACGGAAGTTTGAGTGGCTGGCAAGAATGCGGATGTCAAGTCTTTGCTTCTCTATATAATTCAGGATACCTTCTGCAAGCTTATCACTTGTGTGAGAATAATCGATAGCGATCTTTTTATCAGAAATATGATCAAGCAGTCTTTTGCCATCTTCCTTTAATCCCGCATCAGAATTATTACCACCTCCAAATCTGTTCTCAGTGTGATGGGTCAGACCGATATAAAATATTTTTTCGGTGCGTTTAATAATTTTATCAAGATTCTTAAAAGTTTCTTTTATATCATCATCTTCAAGTGCAAGACCTGCTGCATTTTCTATTGAGACAACAACGCCCGTATCATCATTCTCTGTGTTAACAATGCTTTCAAGAGAAGCAGAGTTCGTAATGTTTTTAATAGTTTTATTTTTGTCAATTAATTTCTCAAATTCCTCTGCCTGTTTCTGAGCAAGGTGAACACTGTCATCTCCGACAGCAGTATAAATAGCAAGAACCTGGAGCTTTACATTCCCTTCTCTGAGTAGCGGAAGCGAACATCCGATATCTTTTGTATTATCCGGAGAAGCTCCTTTTGTTGTAGCAAGATATGAAAGCAGGTCACAATGCAGATCGATTATTGGTGTCATGGAAATGTTTTTTTATTTATATATTCTTAAATCAATTATAAAGTCATAGGAGGTTTCCAATCTTTTGGAATTAGAAAAACTAGTGAAAAAAATGATCCAGGCATCGGTTTCTTTGTACTGAGAAATATCTAATTTGCAATTTATAGTATAATATCCATTTAAAAGGTTTCCTTCATAATATTTACCTTGAACAATATTAGAATCCATGGATAAATTCTTTAATTCTATTTTAACAAAGCAATCTATTGGTATGTTGAAATTAAAAGCTATTGAATGAGGAAAATTATTTTTAATTATTTTCTCTACAAAATATCCTTTCTCATATTTGTTAGATATTTTGGATAAACAATCGTTTATCTTTTCTTGCGAGTAAGATGGTTTAATTATTATAATAAATAAGAAAATATATATTATTAAAAAATAAAGTTTTCGCATAATCAATTTTGTTTGTTCGAATTTTTTCGTAATGTAATGACTCTTAGATTTGCAATTTACAAATCGCTTTCGCGACATTCTGTCCATCTAATGCTGCTGATATTATTCCTCCGGCGTAACCGGCGCCTTCGCCTGTAGGATATAGCCCGGTTATTTGCGGATGTTCATATGTTTCTTTATTCCTTGGTATTCTTACAGGAGAGCTGGTACGGGATTCTAGACCGACTAATACACCTTCTTCAGTAAAGTAACCTTTCATCTTTTTTCCATATTCGACTAAGGCTTTTGAAATTCCATTGGCAATTTTTTCAGGCAGAAGTGAATTCATTTCTGCAGAGAAGATCCCGGGTATATATGAGGTGTCAGGCAAGCTTGAAGATATTTTCCTGTTTACAAAATCTGTCATTCTTTGGGCAGGCGCAGCCTGATCACCTGCTTTGTTTTCACTAAAGAATAATTTTTCATATTTGTTTTGAAATTCCAGACATATAAGAGGATCCGGAGCGGAATCCGCTTTAACAAGATCTTCAATTTCAATTTGCATCACAATTCCAGAATTTGCATACTTTGAATCTCTACGTGACATCGACATTCCGTTAACAACAAGTTCGCCGGGTGCAGTTGCAGCCGGTACTATCAAGCCGCCAGGACACATACAGAAAGAAAAAACACCCCGTCCTTCGATCTGCGCAACTGTTTTGTAACTCGCTGCAGGAAGGTCTTCATCACGTTCTTTTTGCCGGTATTGTATCTCATCAATGAGTTCCTGGGGATGCTCAATTCTGACTCCCATTGCAAACGGCTTTGCCTCAATGAGGATATTTTTATTTTTTAATAAATGAAATATATTACGCGCTGAATGACCTGTTGCAAGAATGACTCTATCACATAAAATTTCTTTTTCAGAATTTACAATTACTCCTGCTATTGAATTATTTTGGATGAGAATATCAGTCACCAAAGAATCAAAATAAATTTCTCCACCGGCATTGAGAATAGTTTCTCTTAATTTCTGTACCAGAATGGGAAGTTTATTAGAACCAATGTGAGGGTGGGCATCTATAAGAATATCCGGATGCGCTCCATGCTGAACCATGATATTAAGAGCTTTTGATATATCTCCTCTTTTGTGGGAGCGTGTATAAAGCTTGCCGTCAGAATATGTTCCTGCGCCGCCTTCTCCGAAACAGTAGTTTGAATTTGGATTTACAATTCCAAACTGCTGAATAGCACGGAGATCTCTTCTTCTTTCTCTAACATCTTTTCCGCGGTCAAAAATAACCGGCTGAATACCTGCTTCTAATAACTCAAGAGCTGCAAAATATCCTGCAGGTCCTGCACCAATTATAATAACTTTTTTACTGCTTTTATTTATTAAAGGAAATTTTTTTATGGCAGGTTCTAAGGGAGGATCTTCATTTATATAAACATTTAAAAGAAGCTTTATCTTTGGATGCCGGCTTCTTGCATCTATGGAACGCTTGTTTTTTTTTATAATTATAACTTCATCACCTATGATATCAATATCATGGCGCAGACTTTCTATAACATATTTTTTCAGAAGATCATCACTTTGCTCAATGCGTGAATTTTCAGAAGGAGTTAAAACGAGCTCGACAGTTTTTGTCATAAGGCTACAGGTTTGTTCACTATTTATGTGAAAAATTTGAAGAAATAAAATTTAATGTTTTTAGAAAATGAAATCTATCCAATATAAATAAAGCCTGTCCGGTTTGCGCCGGACAGGCTTTTATGTTAATTAGATTCCCGACAAAAACATTCGGGGAATACTGTGCTATTATTATTTCACTAACAGCATCTTCTTTGTATCAACAAAGCTTCCGCTTGTAAGCTTGTAGAAATAAATTCCACTAGGCAGTGATGAAGCATCGAAGCTGACACTATAGCTGCCTGCCTGTTTAGTTTCATTTACCAGTGAAGTTATCGTTCTTCCAAGGTTATCATAAACATTTAATGTTACTAATCCAGTCTGCGGAACTGAGAAGTTGATCTTAGTTACCGGGTTAAAAGGATTTGGATAATTCTGAGCCAGGCTGTATTGAACTGCAACAACCGGGTTATTAGTTATTCCTAATGGATTTCTGATGATACCAGAATTCTGAACTGTGTAATCAAAGTTAGATATTCCTGCATTATTTGATTTATCCATTTGGAAGAAAATTGATGATACTTCTGAAAGATCTACCGGCTGACCATTATACGTAAAGCTTGTCAGTGATAATTCTCTCAATGTCATTGTTGAAGTCATTGGTACTGTAACCATTGGATAAACAGTTGTACCATTTTGCTTTGCCTGTAAGTAAACATTAAGATTACCTGTACCCATTACTTCAAATCTTAATTTCAGGAAGCTCCTGAGATCAATACCTTCGTATGAGCCATCAAGTGATCTTGCAATGTAAACTTTATCACCAAGTAATCCTTTGAATCTTATTCCGCCCGGGAATACGAATGAATTCGTACCAAGGACAGGATTAGCTGATGTTACTACATTCTGGAAAAGATCAATTCTTGATTGAGGTCCTGCGTATGAACCGAAAGTACCTCCTCCAATAAACACTGCATCTTTGAATCCGTTATCATTAGTCATAAATACATTGGCACCGGTTAAGAAGCCGATATTAATTGTTGCCGATGTTTCACCTGCTGCCACTGTTACGTTCTGATTTACAGTCTGCATTGGTGCACCTGCCTGTGGTGTATACTGGAATGTGAAAGGAATAACTTTTGATAATCCCTGAGTATTGATGAATTTGAAAGTCATCTTTCCGTCATTTGTATACCTTGCTGATTTCATGTACACTATAGGATCCTTAACTGTCGGGCTCACATAGGTTACTGGCTGGTATGCCTGGAACTTTGCAAGAAGGTTCTCAACTAAAATCTTTACAGTTTCAGGATGGTTACCCCATACCTGGAAGTTATAAACATTCTGAGTTCCCGGAGGTACCTGGTATTCCTGTATAGTCCATTTGTTATCAACTTTGAATCCGTTACCCATATCATAAATGCTTAGAATTACTGAGTAATCTACAAAGTCTTTCTTATCATTTACTAGCTTGGCAATATAGAATTCAGTATTATTGATCTCTATCTTATCAAGATTATCCATGTTGTAACCGGCTAATCTGTCGCATACTGCTTTAGTATGACTGTAAACATTCGGAGCATTTGTTGTTGTTGCAAAAATCGCAGCAATTCTTGATGAAGAAGAAGAGTTCATTCTGTAATCAACAGCATAAGCTGATGTTGCATTTGAAATTCCTAAGATATCAAAAGGTGTTGTTTCAACAGGGAATGAATAAAAAGGTCCTTGCTGAGGAGTAAGCTGCTGTAAAGTATATGATAAATTGAAAACAGGATTTGAGTTAGCAACTAAAGGAGTTGTTTCACCGTTCTGAATTCTTAAATGTCTTTCTAATAGTAATTGTCCCAGATCATAATTAGATTCAACACCGCTTGAACCGCCGCTGGTTAATGAATCGCAATGAACCTGAATTGTATCGCAAAGATTTCCTTCTACATTTCCGCCTGCGCTGCCGTTACCGCAAAGTGTTGCATTCTGCGATGTGCCGGGTGCTGATGGACAATAATAAATTGTACCAATTGAGATCTGTCCTGTTGTATGTGCTGAGACAGTTACAGTTGTATGTGCAGGCTTTGTTATAGTAAATTTCGGAGAGAAGCCATCAGCACCTGTTGTTACAGACATAGTGGATAGAGTTCCACCGGTTGTAGTAAGAGTAACAACTTTTCCTGAAACAGGTGTGCCATCACTATTTACAACTTTTACTTTAAGAGTATCCATGCAGTTACCTGTGCTGGTTAAGCTTACAGGAACGATCTTCAGGTTCTTTGGCGGAACTCCGCTGTGACCGGGTGTATGATCTCTTGCATAGTCTTCGATCCATTTTGCTCTGTCGTTGATAGCTGCGATCGGAGTGCTTTGATCATCAACTCTTGAAGAGTACCACCAGATAGCAAGCTGAACTGCTGCTGCTTCCTGATTAACATCGGCGATAGGTGTACCGCCTCCAATGGTTCCGGGACCATATGGATAAAAATTCTTAAGGATAAAAGCGATAGTATCATTCACTACGCTTGAATCACAATAAGGTGTTGGGGACATCTGAAGAAAATTATCAACATCGATACAATAAAAACGGGCAGAATGACCGTCAACTGTACCTGCGATAGTTCCAACCCATGAAGTCAGAGTTGGACCGGATGGATATTTATGATAAGATGTCGTAACACCTTTATCTACACCGGTAAATAATGTAGTCTGACAGCAGTCAGCATTTGCATTCTTTTGTATAAAAGCCATCAAAAGAAAAGCAACAAAAAGTAGGGAAATTTTTGTTTTCATTAATATTGGTTTATATTTAAAAATATGATAGTAAGGATACTACGACAATATTAATGCCAAACAGATAACAAGCTAACTATTAGTTAGTTTGTAAGTCTTTATGCAAATAGATTTAATTTTTGGATAGAGGAATAGCGTAAATGGTAGTATGGATACTACCATTTAGAGAATTTGTAAAGGATTGAAATACTATTATGGGAGTTTAGACCGGAATCAATAGAAATTACATTCAAATAAAAACGAGTTCCTTATACAATTATTAATCAGCCAAAAATTAAATTTGTCCTAATAAGCTTACATATCTTTATTTCAAACATACATATGGCTACATTTGTTCCTCAAAAACATAAGAAAAGTAAAAAATGATGTTATTTCAAAGTCTCTCGACTATGATAATTAGCGAATCATAGTCTTTATACTTCTTTTTTTGAATGTTTATAGAATGAAAACTAAATTCTATTTCATGTTTAGGGCAACAATTGAAAATTAGTGAATTCTATATAAAAGTTTAATTTTATAAATTGTATAATGACGGAAAAACATATTAAGATAGAAGATTTTGATTATAGGCTTGAAACGGACAAAATAGCGGAAAATCCCCTTTTGGAAAGAAACAGATCGCGATTATTAGTTTATGATAATAAAACCGATAATATAACTGACAGGAATTTTTACGAGATAGCAGAAATACTTCCGGCGAATTCTTTAATGGTAGTAAATGATTCAAAAGTGATTCACGCTAGATTGCTCTTTATAAATGATACAGGAGCGAAGATAGAAATATTCTGCATGGAGCCAATTGAACCCACAAAGGAAATGGCTGGCGCACTAAATATAAAAAAGCGCTGTGTCTGGAAATGCATGATTGGAAATTTAAAGAAATGGAAAGAAGAAGAAATATTTTTAATCTCTGATGAGCTGAAATTAAAAGCTAAAATTTTTAAAAGGGAAGAGAGTGAAATAGCTGTTGAATTTTTCTGGGAGTCAGACCATACTTTTGGTGAGATATTATCTATAGCAGGAAATGTGCCTTTGCCTCCTTATATAAAAAGGAAGCCAGTTAAGCAGGATAATGAGAGTTATCAGACAGTTTATGCAAATATAGAGGGGTCGGTCGCTGCTCCTACTGCAGGACTTCATTTTACAAAAACTGAATTGAAGAAAATTTCTGAAAACGGAATTAAGATCTCGAGTCTTAATCTTAATGTCGGCGCAGGTACTTTTTTACCGATAAAAACTGAAAATGCTGATGAGCATAAGATGCATCCGGAAAAGTTTTATATAGGGCAAAAACTGATCGAAGAGCTTATTAATAATTCAGGAAAAGTTATCAGCACAGGAACAACATCATTAAGAGCACTTGAAAGCCTTTACTGGATAGGGTGCAAGATGATCGTGAACAATGATCTTTCAATTAATAATCTTGGACAGTGGGAGCATGAAAAATTATCTGCAAATAATATCACCTATAAGGAAGCGCTGGGTCAGATACTGAAGTCTATAGAAAAAGGTTCAGATGATTTAATAGAATTTTCTACATCAATAATGATCGTGCCGGGATATGAATTTAAAGCTGTGAATATCCTCATAACAAATTTTCATCAGCCTAAAAGCACTCTGCTACTGCTGGTATCAGCATTTACCCAAGGGCAATGGAGGAAAATATATGAGCACGCGCTTAAAAATGAATACAGATTTCTGAGTTACGGAGACAGTTCTGTTCTGTTTTTGTAAGAGAGTATTAAAGCATTCCGGGACTAATATTTACTAAGAGTAGGTTTAATATTTTAAATTGCGTGGGATTAAATTTTTTTCTATTTTATATAAGATTTAAATTAGGATTTTAGTAGTCTTAATTTAATTCAGGAGCCGAATTGAAATTATAGTAATGTAAGAATGATCATGTGAAACATTTCACTGCCTTTCTTATAAACCTTAAACCAAAACTATGAAAAAACCAATTCTACTCTTTCACAATCTTTTCCCTTTTCCCGATTTATCGCTTTATTTAGTAAATTCCTCGGCATTCATTACTGTGAGTACAATAACAGCTGAATCTGATATGGCAGTAATAATTTTCAAATCGAACCTTAGACCGGATTAATATGTTTGAGTTAATGTATATCCATTATTTCTAAATGATTTAAATATTAAAATTTTTATAAAACGAAACTCTAAAAACTGCGAAAAAAACTTATGAAAAAAAGTATTTTACTAATTGCATTTCTGTTCTTAACAAGCTCATTTGCATTCAGCACTATCAGAACAATAACAGTTGAGAACTTTATGTTCACTCCTTTAAATACAAACGCTAACCTCGGAGACACTATTAAATTCCAATGGCTTAACGGAAGTCATACAACTACATGTAATGGAACAAACGCATCTATACTGCCTCCAGGAGCGCCTGCATGGAATTCTAATATGAATTCAGGTACCACCACGTTTATGTATAAAATAACAGTTTTAGGAAATTATCATTTTGTCTGCATTCCGCATGGTCCTAATATGGCGGGAAATATATCTGTAATTTCAGGTGTAAGTAATATATCAAGTGTTATTCCTGAGAATTTTAAGCTGTTCCAGAATTATCCGAATCCATTCAATCCTGTAACGAATATAAAATTCCAGCTTGCAGCATCAGGGCTTGTAAAGCTGAAAGTTTATGACATTGTCGGGAACGAAGTTGCATCACTTGTTAATCAGAACATGGCGGCAGGAGTTTATAATGTAGATTTTGATGCATCAGAGATTCCGACCGGTGTTTATATGTACAGACTTGAAACTGCAACTTATTCAGAAGTTAAAAGAATGATCTTAGTGAAATAAGAATTTCGAATATATTTTAAATTTAAAAGCCTGCTTTTGGAAAAGAGCAGGCTTTTTTTATATATAGAAACTCGATTTCAATTCTTGAGCGGAACCCATTACTTAATATTAAAGTTAAACGATTAACATTAAATAACACTATGAAAACGATAAATAAGACAGTTCTATTGATAATATTTATACTTAGCGGTATAATGTATTCATCATGTGGTAACAGCAATATTATTACAAATCTGATCAGCAACCCTGTAAAAGCAAAAGACAGGCTTGATTCAGCAAATACGCAGTCAAGCAGAAAATATCCGGGCTCAAATCTTGTTATGATCTTTGGAAAGAACGTAACTTTTGAAGGCTCAAATGCCGGGACTACTGATATAAGTGCGCTTTCTGTATTAAGCGACCCAAATAATATCGGCGCATGGATTTATGTTTATAAAGTACCGGGAACTGCGAATTTTGCAGTTTATACACCAAATCCAACTCCGGGAGCAACTGACTGCATAGAGCTGACAACACTATTCTCGACAAGCACAGTTCTTGGATTAATAAAAGATACATCAGCTGCAAATATAGTCAGCAGCGCGATCCAGCTTTTCACAAATTCAAGTATACATATAACAACTTCAAATTCAGTTCTTCTTAACAGCGAAGTTGGATTAGATCTTGCAAAGAGCAGCGAAGTTGGATTAGATCTTGCAAAGAGCAGCGACCCGGTAATTAAATTTAATTCATCTTTTACTCCCTCGGCAAGCAATGTTAACGGCTCTGTTTTCTTTTCAACAGGTACAAACAAATCTGTGAACATGTTTCTTATACCTGCAGCTGGAGCACTTCATCTTCCTGATTACATAGCTAATCTGGCCGGTTTTCCACCTGACATCTGGATAGTTAATTATTCCAAGACAAATTCTTCAGGAGCAGCCGAGACATTAACCATGGGTGTTGTTACACAGCAGGCACAGGTGATGGGAATAACAGGATTGACACTTACATCGAAGGCAATTAATTTATCAAAATTCTAAAATAGGTTTTTGCAGTAAAAACCCGCAGAGAAAATTCTAAAAATAATTTTCTCTGCTTTTTTTTTATTTATTTCAAAAAAATTAAATGTGAATTGATTGTATGAAAATATTTCCCGTTCTTTGTAAGAATTAAAACCGCCCATGAATAGTTTTAAAAGAAGCCTCCACTTTCTTTTATGTTTTCGGATCATGCGCGGTTTTTTTATGCCATAATTCAGTTATCCCTCTGATATTTATTCCATTTCCCCTTCGAAAAATCCGATTTAATCTTTAACTTTTCGCTTTTTTTAATTGGCTTTTTTACTTACAATATAGAGTTGAAAAATATGAACTCATTCTGGAAAAGAAATATTATTTTTGCTACATCTTTGGTCGTGCTCTATCTTTTATTTCTTTCATTCACTTTTGTTAACAGCAGTGAAAGATTTAAAGGCAATCAGCCATCAAAAAAGAAGACTTATTACGGAGTTAGAAATAAAAGCATGCCATTAGATCTGAAAAAAGGTCAAACTGTTTTCAGGGTAATGTATGAAGGAGTTGCAGTTGAGATGGATCTGAAAGATGAGCTTGGAAACAATAAAGAATTTTTTGTTAATGATCTGCTTGATGAAAATTTTAACAGCAGGAAGGTTACGAACATTAAAGAAGATGGAAAATATTATATCGATGTAAAGGCGAAGGGCTTCTGGAGTATTTCAGTAGAAGAGAATGTAGAGTAGTATGTTGAAAATAATTTAACAAAAAAGCAGAATTCATTTTTTGATTTCTGCTTTTTTATTTTGTAGAGACGCCATGCTGGCGTCTCAAGCTGGTGAACAATGAGACGCGAGCATCGCGTCTCTACAAATCTTACTGCTGCTTTAGCCAGGATTTCCTTACAGCCAGCTGAGAATCAGTTGGATTATCAATAAAGGCAAGATCATAAGTTTTTTTCAATCCGGCTGCATATCTAAGCTTTGACTTTAGAGTCACATTCTCCAGCTTTCCACTTGAATTTTTTCTGGCGACTATAACTGTTAATGGATCGTTCTCTTTTGCATTTTTCTGAAAATCATTAAAGAATTTCTGAATATTTCCAACGGAAAGCTCAGTGTCATTAATTTTTATTACCTGATCACCAACTTTATAATTTAATTCCTTACCTACCTGATCCATATCTGAAATTCCGGATACATATAATCTTTTTGCATCTGGATCAAATCCGAATTCTGCCCCTCCGGTGCTTAAAGTCTTTTTCGGCTCGCCTTTATTATATATTCCGGCAAGACCAAGAAATTCAGTAAAATTAATTTCCTTTTTCCCCTCAATATAATCAGTAAAAAAGCTTCTTATCTCAGGATATGTAAGCGCAGTTATTTCATCAAACAGTTCATCGTCTTTGAAGGAAATATCTTTGCCATATTTTTTGGAAAGATCCTTCATAAGATCTACAAGACCATAAGAGCCATTTGAAAGCTGTCTAAGCTTCAGATCAAGCGACATGCTCAGGAGTGCTCCCTTAAAATATACATCAACAAAAAGCTTATTATATTTTTCTTCTACTATTTTCCTGCTGAATTCAGTGAAAGGTATATCGATCTTAAAATTCTCCTCAACCCGCAACTTGTTCTCAACTTCTTTTAAAAATTGTTCAGGCGTGATAAGTTGGTATCTTTCTCTGATCAGCATTGATGCATACTCTGTTGCGCCTTCATACATCCAAAGATGCTTTGACATATTCGGCTCATTATAATTAAAGCTGCCAATCTCTTCGGAGTGAATGCTCAATGGAGTTATAATATGAAAAAATTCATGTGCAGAAGTTGCTCCTATAAATGCATATCCTGATTCGTTTTTTGGCTGAAAGAGAAAATACATTGAAGAATATGAATGCTCTAATGCTCCTGTTCCTAATGATCTGCCGTTTGTCTTAGTCATGTAATAAAGGAAAGCATATTTTTTTACAGGCAACTCGCCAAGATAATCCTGCGCTGCTAAAAGAATATTATTTATAGCAGGCTTTAGATCTGCAGCTCCCATTTTTTTATCGGGAGAGTAAACTGATAAAAGAACATCTGTATTACCTACTTTTATAACTGTAGTATCCGGTACACAGTAGAGCATGGGTGAATCAACAAGGGTATAATAACTTTCTACAGAATAATCATCTTGTTCGTTAGTACTTTTTACGGGTATAAGAGCTGTTGATCCATAATATCTGGAAGGCTTTTTTATATGAAGATCAATCTGTACATTTTTCATATCGTCAAAATAACCATAAAAGCCGCTGCTGTTAATAACTACATTATCAGAAGCTATGTTAGTGCCGGCAGGCTCAAAAATAGATACTCCACCATCCATAGATGTGAACGTATCATGTATCCTGTATGTAATTGAAGAAAGCTTTGATGCATCTGAGATCTTAAAGGAGTTCACATCAGTTTTTTCAACTGATAACGGATTTCCTGAATTATCAAATGCTTTCAGATCGAATATAAATCTGCCATAATCATAAATCGCATATGTTCCCGGGATAAGCTTTGGGAAGCGGAACATTACTTCATTGGATGAAAAGTGGGGAGTTGTTAATCCTATCACAGTCTGATGATCCGAAGTATTATTCAGATCAACAAAATAACTGTAATTATTCTGAGCAAAAACAGTACTGCTAAAGAGGGAAAGAAAAATTACTGATAATAATAGGTTTTTCATTATTTGATTTTTGTGCTTAAATATTAATTTTAGTTTACGAAAATGCGGAAAGAATGTTCCAAAAGTGTATTAAAAATGTCAGAATGAACCCGGGATCATTCTGACTATAGCTTTAAAATTCAACTAGTAATGAATTCATCACCGCGCCCGCTGCCGGGCATCGTCATATTCATTTCTATGTGCAGGGTCAAACTGAGACAGCTTATCATATACAGCCCTGTCGCCGTAATCCAGAAATACATCTGCTATCTCCTTATTCTTAGTGTCAAAAAAGATATCAATATTAAATGCACGGACGGCATTTTTCTTAACCTTATCGATTTTTTCCAGAGCGAAAAGTATATTGCGCAATGCATGAGATTTTATAACTGTAAGGGAATCCATTCCCATCCATTCATATTCAAAATAACCTTTTCTGTAGTCATCAAATTTTGTACTAAGTATCTCTTCCACAAGCTGTAGCCGGGAAGGCTTTGAACCACCTCCGGTTTCAGTCCAGCCATTCTTATCTGAGATCGGCTTGTTACAAATATCAAGAGCTTTCTGAAAATATTTATTTCCACCTTTCGGAAAATATGAGTCTTCATCATAACCTAAGATCATGTAAGTATAATAATCCAGTAAGCTGATCAGAGGATCAAATCTCTGATCGTTCCTAATGAAGGACATAGATTTATTATATGTGAATGCAATTCTTTCATCAAGAATTCGGAACATAGGAGAAAGTCTTGGAGAATTTGTTTTGATCAGTTCATAAACTTTTCTCTGACTTTGCACAATGAGCTTTACATTATATCCGTCTAAACCGCTGACAGAAGTAAAACTAAAATTCATCTGCACAGGAATTGTATAATCCGGATCCAGCCTCTTTTCATGAAATTTATTTTTATTCAGGTAATCTTCAACCTGCTGCTTAAAAGAAGACAAACGGTCCCTTGAATCGGCAGAAATAGATTCCGTATTCAATGTAACCACAACCTGCATATCCTGAGCTTTAATATAACCTGAGCTCATAATCATAATAATACAGATAATCACAAAAAAGTATCTTGGATGCATTTTTTGACGCATTTTTGTATCTTTTTTAAATTGATATTTATATATTTTAAATTGATTTTATTGTATTAAATAATCAATTCATATATTTGAAAAAGTATACTATTCTTATAGCATTTATAGTTCTATTAACTGTAAAAGTTTCATATAGTCAGTTTGAAAATTCTGACCTTGGAGCACGAGCTATTGGAATGGGTGGTGCTTTTACTTCTCTTTCAGATAATTCATTAGCAATTTTCTTTAATCCTTCCGGTTTAGGGCAGGTTACTTCAAGAGAAATATCTGCATTTTATGCTCCGTCTCCATATGGAGTAAGTGATATATCTACTGCATCTTTAACATATGCCGAACCTTTAAAATTCGGTACACTTGGACTTGGATTTAAAACTTATGGATCATCACTTTACAGAGAAACGAACGGAATTGTATCGTTTGGTAAAAGTTATCTTGGGAAATTTTTCTACGGAGCAAATATTAATTATTACAGCCTGAGCATTCAGGGCTATGGCTCAGCTTCAAGTTTCGGAGTTGATCTTGGCGCAATGGCATATATTACAAAATATCTAAGATGGGGTTTTTTCGGTAAGAACCTGACAGGATCAAAGATAGGTGCATCAGGAGAAAAGCTTGCACAAGTTTACAAGACAGGCTTTAATTTTCATCCGGCAACTGACCTCAATCTTACGCTTGAAGCAGAGAAAGATGTAAGATATCCGCTTTCAATAAAAGGCGGCTTTGAATATTCAATAATGGATTATATAGACCTTCGTGCAGGAGTAAGTTCTGAGCCTTCAGTTTTTACTGCCGGAGTTGGATTTAATTATAATCTCTTCCAGCTTGATTACGCTATATATAATCATACCGATCTTGGAATTACACATCAGGGAACAATAACAGTGAACTTCGGCGGAGTAAGTGCCAGGAAGAGAAGCAAAGAGCTGCTAAACAAAGCTTTTGATAATTAACTCCACTTATCAGCCCCTTTTATAAAACCATTTTTCAATTAATATCTAAATGAATTTTCTTGTTTTAGGCGAGCCTTGTGTTGATGAAATACACAAAGCTGACGGTGAAACTATAAAAAGTTACGGAGGTATTCTTTACTCAATTATTGCAATGGCAGTTCTTTGCAAAAAAGGTGATACTGTTACTCCGCTGATGAATCTTGGCTCCGATGAATACGATGCAATACTGGATATCCTGAAAAAATATCCAAACATAAAAACAGACGGAATAAAAAAATGCAGTCATCCTACAAGAAAGGTTTTTTTATATTATAATCCTACTGATTCTGACAAGCATGCAAGAATGGAAAATTCTACTGAGCCAACTTATGAGCTTTCATTTGAATGGATAGAAGGCTTTTTAAGCTCAGGTGATGCAATGCTTATCAATATGATATCCGGAGTTGATATATCCATTGAAACTCTGAAAAGGATAAGGAAATATTTTCCCAAATATATTCATATTGATATCCATAATATTGTTATGGAAACAAGAGAAGACGGATCACGGATACACAGATATGTCGATAACTGGCTGGACTGGTGCACGCATACTGACACTGTTCAGATGAATGAATTTGAAGCAGTAACAATTTCCAGAGAGAAGAAAAAAGAATATGAAACGGCTTCGGATATTTTATTAAGTCCGCATTCAGCTGTTAAAGCTTTAATGATCACACGGGGGAAATCCGGTGTAACAGGATATGTAACAAAGCAGAAAACTTTTCAGGAGAACACATTTACTGATCTTGACAGGCTGGACCTTAATGCTATTGAGAATCCACATTTTGCTGATTCAACAGGATGCGGAGATGTATTCGCTTCTTCATTCACAATTGAATATTCACAATCGAAAGATATAATGAAGGCAATGAACTTTGCAAACAGAAAAGCCTCTTTCAATGTATCGTTAGAAGGACTCGAAGATCTTATAAAGTTGAAGTGATACGATGAAAATTTTCATTACAGGTTCGAACGGTCTTTTAGGTCAAGCACTTACAACCTTGCTGCTGCGTGAAACTAATTATGATCTGATCTTAACTTCAGCAGAAGATAAGTCATATCTGGAATATGCAGGTAAATATGAGAAGCTTGACATTACCGCTAAGGAAGATGTAAAAAAAATGGTTGCCTTCTATGAACCAAATGTTATTGTAAACTGTGCAGCTTTCACCAATGTAGATGCATGTGAAACCGAGAGAGAGCTTAGCTGGAGAATTAATGTTGATGGAGTAAAAAATCTGATAATCGCCTGCAGAAAAGAGAATTGCAAGCTGATCCATATTTCAACTGATTATATTTTCGATGGTAAAAATGGTCCGTATACCGAAGAAGCAACTCCAAGTCCGGTTTCGTTTTACGGAAGATCAAAGCTGGCTGCTGAAAATGCAGTTACAACAAGTACGATCAATTATACAATATTAAGAACAATGGTTCTTTATGGAACAGGTGTAAATGTAAAGCCAAACTTTGCAGTCTGGATGATAAACATGCTTAAGAATAATGAGCCCATAAAAATTGTTGATGATATGATCGGAAACTCAACAATGGCAGATGATCTTGCTTATGCAATTTTAAAGTCAATAGAAAAAAATCTTAAAGGCATCTACAATATTGCCGGCATTGATATAATTTCCAGATATGATTTTGCAATGATACTTTGTGATGTTTTTAAATTTGACAAGAACATGATAACAAAGATCAAAACTAAAGACCTTCAGCAGGCAGCAGCCAGACCTTTAAATTCAGGACTTACAACTTTAAAAGCTGAAACTCAGATGGGTTTTAAAACTATGGATTCACTTGAGGGAATAAGACTTTTGAAGGTTCAGTTGGGGGAATAATTTAAAAATTATTGTCATTCCTGCGAGATCGGGAAACCTGATATTCCGCGTAGCGGAGAAAAGAATAAGTATTAAATTTTAATTACAAAAATGCTCGATATAAAATACATACGCGACAATACAGAGTCAGTTAAGCAAAAGTTAACTTCAAGAAAAGAAGATGCTACATTAATTGATCAACTTCTAAGTGACTATAAAGAAAAGCTTGAAGTGCTTAATGAACTTGAAAAGCTGAAGTCAGAAAAGAATAAGTCTTCTGATAAAGTGGCAGTGATGATGCGTAACAAAGAAAATACCGATGACATTAAATCTGAAATGAAACTGATCTCCGAAAAAATAAAGACATTCGAAGAAAACTTAAAATCAGTTGATGAAAAAATTAATCTAGTTTTAAGAGATATTCCGGCATTACCTGATGACTCCGTTCCATTTGGAAAAGATGCGTCTGAGAATGTTGAGGTGAAAACAAAGGGAGAGAAGAAAAATTTTAGCTTTAAGCCAAAAGATCATTTAGAGCTTTCAAAAAAATTAAACATACTGGATTTTGAAAGAGGAGCTAAAATAACTGGCAGCGGCTTTGCATTATACATGGGAAAAGGCGCAACACTTGAAAGAGCATTAATAAATTTCATGCTCGATACTCATATAGCGAATGGATATACAGAAGTAATGACTCCTGTTCTTGTAAACCGTGCTTCAATGGTTGCTGCTGAGAAAGTGCCAAAGTTTGAAGATGATATGTATTATATGGAACGGGATGACTTGTTTGCAATCCCAACATCTGAAGTGCCTATAATAAATATTCATAGAGATGAGATCTTAAAAGAAGAAAATCTTCCTATAAAGTACAGCGGATATTCAAATTGCTTCAGAAGAGAAGCAGGAAGCTATGGTAAAGATACTAAAGGATTTTTAAGAGTACATCAGTTCAATAAAGTTGAGCTTATAAATTTCAGCAAGCCTGAAGATTCATACAGTGAAATGGAAAAGATGCTGAACGATGCGTGCAGGATCTTAGATGCTTTGGAAATCCATTACAGAATTATTGAGCTTTGTACAGGAGATCTTTCTTTCTCTGCGTCAAAGTGTTATGATATTGAAGTATGGTCATATGCAGAAGATAAATGGCTGGAAGCTTCTTCCGTCAGCAATTGTACTGATTTTCAATCAAGAAGAGGCGAAATAAGATATAAGAAAAAGCTGGAGAATGGAAAAACTAAAAATGAGTTTGTACATTTGCTCAATGGTTCAGGATTAGCTACATCACGATTGATGGTTTCATTGCTTGAAACTTATCAGGATGAAAAAGGAAATATTTCAGTACCGGAAGTATTAAGAAAATATACAGGCTGGCATAAGATATAAATTTTGTTAATCGAACTTTTTCTTAGCAAGAACAACTGCTCCTACTATACCAGCAAGAAGTAAAAACGAAGCGAGTTCAAATGGAACTGCATAATTTGTAGTAAGCTCTTTTCCGAGAGTTTCTGCTGTTCCTAAATTCACAGCATTCGGGCTCATACCTTCACTCTTATCTGCAAATCCGAAATAAACAGTAAAACCCAATAGACAGGCAAGTAAAACAGAAAGTAAGGTAGCTGTTATTTTTTTAAAGGAGAACTTTTCATTTAATCCCTTTTCATCACCTAAATTCAAAAGCATAATAACGAAAAGGAAAAGCACCATGATAGCACCCATGTATACCAGCACCTGAATAATTGCAATGAATTGAGCGCGGAGTAACAGGTAGATACCGGAGACTGTAAAAAAGTTTAATATAAGGAATAAAGCACTGTTTATTGGGCTTTTCCTTGTTACCATCAATATAGCAGAAGCTATAGAAAGGACACTTAAAGCAATGAATAAGAAGGTTTCTAAGGTGAATTGCATTAAAATGATTTGAAACTTGATGTAATATATGTTTAATAATTTAAAATTGTAATTCTAAAACCTGTGAATTTATGTTTTTTACATTAACGTTATTGCAATCTTAATTGAATTTAGGATGTTTTAAATTTAAATTAATTTGATGTTAATAATATTCAGATACTTATTTATCGCTGCATTACTTTTTCCTGCTTTGGCAAATGCTCAACCTCTTAAAGACAGTGTAAAAAACAAAAGAGTTGCACAGGAATATTTTATTGAAGGCAAGTCTTACGAATTGCAGACCCATTTTCTTGATGCACTTGAAAATTATAAAACTGCCCTAAAGTATGATAATGCTGCCGGGATTAATTTCGCAATAGCAAACTTATATCTATATCTTAACAAGCCTGATGATGCTCTTCCTTATATGAAGAAAGCTCTTTCTATTGAGCCGAAAAATATAAGCTATAATGAAAAGCTTGCCTTGGTTTACATTTCAAAAAAAGATTTTCAGAAAGCTGCAGAAACTTATGAAGGTATTCTGGCAATGGACAGCAGCTATACTTTCGGACTTTATACTCTTGCTCGGCTTTATCAGGAACTTAAAATGCCGGCGAAATCAATTATCTACTATGAAAAAATTACGGACTTTTACGGCTATGATTTTGATGTGCTGAGGAAGATGTTTGATATTTATACAACGAACAAAGACAGTGTTAAGGCTATGGGAGTTGTTCAGGCACTTCACAAGCTTGATCCATATAACAAAGATGTTACAAAAATACTCGCTTCGTACTATGAAAGCTTTAACAGGACTGCCGAAGCTGAAGAAATTTATGAGGAGCTTGCAGCTTTAGACCCTAAAGACAGAAACATGCAGACGCAGCTTGTAAAGATATATTTTTTGAAGGGAGAATCTGAAAAAGGCTTCAATAAATTCAGAAAAATGATAGGCAAGGATACGCTTAGCTTTTATGAAAAAGTACAGGTAGGAGAGCTTTATTACAGGCTGATACAAACTGATCCATCTGCTTCGGTAATATCGGAGAATATTTTTAATTATCTTCAGGAAAAATATCCAACTGAATGGATCCCATATTATTACCTGGGAGCTATAGATGTTTTAAAAAATCAGCAGGGTTACGAAGATAATTTTTTAAAGGCAGTCCAGCTTGCAGATACTGCATCGGAAGTTTATGTAAATATTGGTATTACTTATTATAATCTCAGGAGCTATGACAAAGCGCTTGAAGTAATAGACAATGGAATTGTTAAGCACGAAAATGATTACCGTCTGTATTATTTCAGGGGTCTTTCTTTACAAAGAAAAGGTAATGAAAGAGATGCTGCAGTCGCTCTGGAGAAAGCAATTGAAATAAATCCAAATGATGTAAATCTTTTTGTAACTCTTGCGGGCTCTTATAATACTCAGAAAATTTTTGATAAGTCTGATGCTGCCTATGAAAAAGCTCTTGCATTAGATCCTGAAAACGAGCTGGCACTTAACAATTATGCATACAATCTTTCTGAAAGAGGAGTTGAGCTTTCAAAAGCTCTCGATATGTCAAAAAGATCATTATTAAAAAATCCGGGAAGCTCTTCATTTCTGGATACTATCGGATGGATATATTTTAAGCTGGGAAAATTTACAGATGCAAAAGAAAATATTTTAAAATCTGTAAATGTGAATCCAAAAAGCTCAGTTGTTCTTGAGCATTTGGGTGATGTATACCGGGCTTTAAATGATAAAGATAATGCCGTTAATTCTTACAGAAAAGCTTTAGACCTTGATCCGAATAATGAATCATTGAAAGCAAAATTAAAATCTTAACAATTTAAATGTCAAACAAAAATCATCATAAAGTTATTATTATAGGATCCGGTCCGGCAGGATTTACTGCCGCTCTATATGCGGCACGTGCAAATCTGAATCCAGTTATGTTCGAAGGTATTCAGCCGGGCGGACAGCTTATGATCACAACTGAAGTTGAGAATTACCCGGGATTTGAACATGGAATCCAGGGACCTGAACTAATGGATGTTATGAGAAAGCAGGTGCACAGATTTGGTACTAAATCAATTTTTAAATATATCAGCGAAGTTGACCTAAGATCAAAACCGTTTAAATTAAAAACGGACGACAACGAAGAATACACTGCTGAAACAGTTATAATAGCAACAGGTGCTACAGCTAAATTACTTGGCTTGCCTTCAGAAGATAAATTCATGGGTTATGGTGTTTCTGCATGCGCAACATGTGACGGATTCTTTTTTAAAAATCAGAAAGTAATTGTAGTTGGCGGCGGAGATACTGCAATGGAAGAGGCATCATATCTGACAAAGCATGCTAAAGAAGTTGTTCTAATTCACAGAAGAGATTCGTTCAGAGCATCGATGATCATGCTTGAGCGCGCAAAGGCAAATCCAAAAATTTCCTTTGTTCTTAATTCTGCAGTGGAAGAAGTTCTTGGTAAAGATGAAGATGGGAGAAAATCAGTTACCGGAGTTAGAGTTAAAAATTTCGTAACAAATGAAATAACAGATATCTCTGCTCAGGGATTATTTATTGCTATAGGGCATAAGCCTAATACAGATCTTTTTAAAGGTCAGATCGACATGGACGATGTTGGATATCTTATAACAAAGAAATCTACATCTGAAACAAATATACCCGGTGTTTTTGCGTGCGGAGATGCTCAGGATAGTGTTTATCGTCAGGCAATAACAGCTGCGGGAACGGGATGCATGGCTGCAATAGATGCAGAAAGATATATATCTGAGCACGAGCATACTAACCACATTGTAAAGTAATTGTAGATGTCAAAATTCGTAATTTATAATTCATAATTATTCTATATGCCTTTCTATCAAAAATTAGGAAAGATACCGCAAAAAAGACACACTCAGTTCAGACAACCTGATGGCTCACTTTATAAAGAAGAGCTTTTCTCTACTATAGGTTTTGATAGTGTACTTTCAAATGCATATCACATAAACTCCCCTGCAAAGATCGAATCAATTGACAAAAAAGTTGAAATGATCAAAGTGAAAGAATGGAAAGATGCTTCGCTACGACCATATCATTTTAAAACAAAGATAGCTGAGCCTGAAAGTAATATTGTGTTCGGAAGAAAGCCTGTTATGTTCAACAGTGATGTTATTATGAGCATCTGCTTACCTAATGAACAGCCCGATTATTTTTACAAGAATGCTCTTTGTGATGAAGTTATTTTTGTACATGAGGGAGACGGAACACTGGAAACTAATTTCGGATATATGCCTTTTAAAAAAGGTGATTATATTGTTATACCACGAAGTATAATTTATAAATTCAATTACTCTACTCAGCCAAGGCTTTTAATTTTCGAGGCAAATGGTCCGATAACAACTCCGAAGAGATACAGAAATCAATTCGGACAATTGCTTGAGCATTCGCCTTACTGCGAAAGAGATATCAGAACTCCAAATGATATGGTTACCTTCGATGAAAAAGGTGATTACGTTGTAAAAATAAAAAAAGGTGAACAGGTTGTTTCAATACATTATGATTTTCATCCTTTCGATATAGTCGGCTGGGATGGATATTACTTTCCATGGATCTTTAACATAGAAGACTTCATGCCGATAACAGGAAAGATACACATGCCGCCGCCGATACATCAGACTTTTGCAGGACCGGGATTTGTGATCTGCTCATTCTGTCCGAGAATGCTCGATTATCATCCGCTTGCAGTTCCGATCCCATACAATCACAGCAATATAGATTCAGATGAAATGCTTTATTACGTTGACGGAAATTTTGCAAGCAGAAAAGGAGTTGAGTTTGCATCTATAAGCCTGCATCCAAATGGAATTCCGCACGGACCTCATCCCGGAACTGTTGATGCTGCTTTAGGAAAAAAAGAAACGCTTGAGACAGCAGTTATGATGGATACATTCCGTCCTTTGAAGCTTGCAAACTGGGCTGAAGAATGGAATGACGAAAATTATTATTTAAGCTGGAAAGAGCCGGATAGTAAAGATTTTAATGAGGATAGTAATTAAAAAGCAAACAATCGCTGAAGTAGTGAAATTATTATAAGATTTATCTTATAATACAAGAACCACGTAGGGGTTACAATCTAAATGAATTATAATATCACTCCTATGGAGTTCAATGCAGTCTGTTAACTAGTTACAATAATTTCACCTCTCCGAGGTTTGCAAATTTATTTTTTAATTATTCTCATTGGCGATTGCCTTAATGAGGACAACATGAATCGCCAATAAATTTTTCAACAAATCTATTCCTATGTCCAAAACTACCACTCCCATCACCGACATTGTTCTGGATTTTGATGGAACATGCACTGATATTCCTGCAATTAATGAAGCGTTCTTAGATGAATACGGATTAATTTTTGATAAGACTGTAGAGCCTGTTTCTAAAAGTGAATGGAAATCTGCTCAGGATGAAGTTATGAATTATTCGCCTTTAGCCGGATGGATGATCTCCGGATGTCCTTCTGCTCCTGCAGCCTGTGACCCTTATATTTTAGCTTTTGAAGCCGCAAGCTTAATACTCAGAAAAAGAATAAGCACAAATACACTTCCATCTACATTACATCATGAGGCAAATGATAAGCACCCTGCACCTTGGAGAGATGATGCTGCAGATGTTATTAATAAAATATTAGAAAAAAATATTGCGCTTCATTTCATTTCTAACTCGAGCACAAAAAAAATAAATGAGAGATTAATAGTTCTATTTGGAGAAGGGAATCCTATTCTGAAAAAAATATCAGTGCAAAGCGGCGCTGCAAAATTCAAAATAACCGAACTTCCATGGGAAGAACAGGATTCTTATCCAAAAGAATTAACTGAAAGGTTCAGAAAATTATCTGCAAGTATTACTTCGAAAGATCTTGACCGTCCAATATATTTAAGAAGAAGTTATTACTTCGACGCAATTGCTCAGGTATTCAAAAATGATCTAAATAAAGTTTTTTCTTCTGTTTTCTGCGGCGATATATGGGAGATGGATCATGCAATGCCTTACGAACTCGGCGCTAACATTCATCTGATAGAGCGTGAATCTCCTTATAACACATATGAATATGAAAGAAAAATGGTGCAAAGTTACGGGAGCCGCGGAAAGATCAGCAAGGAACTTTCCGGTGTTTTAGACTGGATATAAATGTCATTATATTTTGATTGAAAGTTGCAAATGACCATCCAATCCTAATTCAACAATCTTTTGTAAAGTTGATATTCTTACTTCTTTAATGTTATTCTCTAATTTAGAAATATAAGATTTTGTTGTACCAACTTTTTTTGCAAGTTCTTCCTGTGTCAATCCTTTTTCTAACCTCGCATCATGAATCAAAGATCCTAATTTGAAATTTTCATAACCTGCTTCAAGCTTTTCACGTTTAGAAGTTCCCCGCTTTCCGTAATGTCTTTCTTTAAATTTCTCGAGAGTTATTAATTTTTTATTTATCGCTTTCATATTCTTTTTTTATTAATAAAGCTTTTTTATTTCCTGTCTAGGGGTCTTTTTAGCTTTCTTTTGAAATCAATTTACAATAACAACTAAATTGCCATTATCAAAAAAGCAAAATATTCTGAAAATATCACAGCGCAATGATTTTTCTATTTCTTCTCGAATGGATTTGTTGCCCATACAGTCAGTTCAGGTATAAATCCTTTATCGTCCATTTCAAGAACTGATTTGATCGCATGCGCTATTTCCATGCTCGATAATTTATTAGGCTTTTCTTCCCGTTCCTTTCTTTCTGAATTTGCAAAAGCTGTAGTGACCTCACTTGGATTTATCAATGAAACTCTGATATTAAAAGGACGAAGCTCAGCCTGCCAGCATTCGTTCATTGCTCTTAATGCAAATTTAGAAGAACAATAAACCGAGCCTCTGGCAAATCCTTTCAATCCTGCAGTCGAAGCAATATTAATAATATTTCCGGAGTTCTGTTTCCTGAAAATTTTAGCGGCTCCCTGTGCCATAAAGGCGGCTCCGAAAACATTGACTGAATAAACTTTCATAAAATTATCCATGGTAAGATCTTCAAGAGTAGGAAATACACCTATACCTGCATTGTTTACAAGGACGTCAAGTCCGCCAAGCTCTTTCATTACAGCTTCATAAGTTTTATCAATATCTCCCTGAACTGCAACATCTGCATGAATAGGAAATACTCCAAGTTCCTTTGCAGTTTTTTCCAGCTTTGCTTTATCTCTTCCAGTTATTGCAATTTTAGCGCCGCCTTCTTTTAAAAGCTGAGCTGCTGCCTTCCCTATTCCGGAGCTTCCCCCTGTAATTAATATTTTTGAATCTTTTATTTTCATTTTTTAATATTGAATTATGTTTGCTAAAATAGTTTTAATTTCTTTTTTTGTCATTATACTGTCGCATCCAGCTTCGAAAACTTCTTTCCGGCTTATTTCTTTTGCAGAGAAGGAAATTATTTTAATTTTTTTGCTGTGCTCTTTAGTTCTCACTTCTTTAATAAAGCTAACGGGATCTAAAATTTCAATATCGAGATCGAGAATGATAGTATTAAGGTTTTGTGATTCTGCAATTTTTATTGCTGCTTCCTTATTTTCCGTTTCTTCGATAGTTGCCTGAACATTCAGCTTTGTAAGTGTTAAAGCAGTAGTTTTTGCGAACAGACAAAATTCTTTGTCAGAAGAAACCAGTAAAAAGTTCTTAGTTGAATTCATTTTACAACATTATTTATTCTAAACTAAACTTAAAATCCAATAATTGCTTTAATATAGAATTGATAAACGTAGAAAATATAGGTAATTTTTACAAAATCTAATATTTATGCCCCAAATTACTATAGATGGAATTGCATGTGAGTTTGAGAAAGGTCAGACTATAATTCAGGCTGCACGTCATGCCGGAATTGAAATTGCTCACTTTTGCTGGCATCCCGCTATGTCCGTTTCAGGAAATTGCAGAATATGTCTGGTTGAAATTGAAAAAATGCCAAAGCTCGTTATTGCCTGTGCAACACCCGCTACTGAAGGAATGATCGTTCATACAAAATCCGAAAAAACTATCCATGCTCAGAATGCTGTTATGGAATTTCTACTGATTAATCATCCGCTTGACTGTCCTATATGCGATGAAGCGGGAGAATGCAAGCTGCAGGATTATGCTTATAAGTATTCAGTTGGTACTTCCCGGTATGATGAGAAAAAAAATGTTAAAGAAAAAAGAGTTCCGCTTGGACCTAATGTAATGTTCGATGCTGAAAGATGCATTAGCTGTTCAAGATGCATCAGATATTGCGAAGAAGTAGTAAAAGATCCCCAGCTTACTTTCGTTAAACGTGGTGAGAATGTAACGATTACCACCTTCCCCGGTCAGGAACTGGATAATCCTTATTCAATGAATGTTATTGAGATCTGTCCTGTTGGCGCATTGACTTCAAGAGAATTCAGATTCGAAGCAAGAGTATGGGATATGTCTTTTACTGATACTATTTGCCAGGGGTGCGCAAGAGGATGTAATACGACTATGGGTGTTAGAAACAATGAAATACTTAGAATAGAGCCAAGAGAAAATTTAGATGTCAATCAATACTGGCTGTGTGATCATGGAAGAATTGAGACTATAAAAAATCTTACTAATGAAGAGTTCAGAATAAATTCACCAAAGATCAGGAATGAAAGTACTCATGAACTTATCGATGTCGGCTGGGAAGAAGCTGCTTCAGCTGCCCATTCAGCTCTGAAGAAATACAAGTCTTCAGAAATGCTTTTTATAGCTTCACCATTTTCTACGCTTGAAGATAATTATACTTTAAAAAAGACTGCAAAAGATCTTTATGACTGCGAGAATATCTGCTACATCCCGAATATTGATGAAAGCTTTGGCGATGACTTTTTAAGAAGATCAGATAAAACTCCTAATTCTACCGGCTTAAAGCTCTTAGGAATAAATGCATACACTGAAAAGCATATTGAAGATATAAAGGCAGGAAAATACAAGGCAGTTGTTGTAATGAACGATGATCTGGCAAGAGTAAAAAATTATGATGATCTTTATAAAAACATTGAAATGGGAATTCTCTTCAATTCATGCACAAATAAGTCATCCGAAAAAGCGAGCATAATTTTCCCTATTTCAACTTATGCAGAGCTCCAAGGCACATTTGTAAATTTTGAAAATAAAGTTCAAAGAATCAGACCTGCACTTTCTACTTTAGAAAATGAAAGGATCATTGGGGAATTTGCAATGTCGAGAATAGATAAATTCGGAGCACATAATGACAGATGGACTCACGGAACAAAATTCAATTCAAGACCGGCATGGAAAGTTCTGGAATTCTTTGCGAATGTCAGCGGAAATAAATTCAATTACGATACTACTGAAGATGTGTTTATTGAACTGGCAAATTCTGTTAAAGGAATGGAAGGCGCAGATTACGAAACAGTTGGACATAAGGGATTTGTAGTCGGAAAAATGAATGAGGTAGAAATAGTGGAAACGAATGCTATTGTTGAAAATTAATCATTATATCAAAATTTATTAATTTTTAAAAAAAGAAGATCATATCTTCTTTTTTTTTACATGCTATGGAAAGTGATGCTAAAACCGTTTCCGAATTTTTAACGGAAATTCCTGAAAAGAGGAAACAGGCATGTACAACCCTTAGAAATTTATGCAGAGAAACACTTATAGGTTATGAAGAGTGTATGGATTATAAAATGCCATCCTATAAAAGAAATAATGCTGTTGAAGTAGCTTTTAACAGTCAAAAGAACCATATATGCCTGTATATCTTGATACATGATGTTATGAGTTCTAATCAAAATCTGATCAAAGGACTAAACCACGGCAAAGGCTGTATAAGGTACTCCAATCCGGATAAGATCGATTTCGCATTAATCAAAAAATTACTTACCGAAACTTACATTTCAAAGAGCAAACCCTGTTAAAATTTAAATCTTAATACTTAATACTGAGATTTTCATATCCTTTTTGCAAACAGTTTGCATTTACAATTGCAAGTTATTTGCATATATTTACTCATGTTAGAACTAATTAATATATCTAAATCGTTTAAAAATAGCGAAGGTGAGTCTTTTCCTATAATAGATATAGATAAGTTTTCTGTCGAAGTAGGTAAACAAATTGTAATCTCGGGAGAGAGTGGAAGCGGAAAATCTACACTACTTGGAATGATATCGGGAATATTGCTGCCGGATAGCGGGGAGATAATAATTAACGGGACAGATATAGTTAATCTTAGCGAAGGAAAACGCGATCAGTTCAGAGCTAAAAATATTGGATATATATTTCAAACATTTAATCTTCTACAGTCTTTTACAGTTCTTGAAAATGTAATGCTGGGAATGATGTTTGCAGGTAAGGTGGAAAGGGAAAAAGCAATTCTAACTTTAGAAAAAGTGGGGTTAAGCCACAGAATAAATAACAAGCCTTCAGAACTTTCAGTTGGCGAACAGCAAAGAACAGCAATTGCTCGAGCAATTGTAAATTCACCTAAGCTTCTTCTCGCAGATGAACCAACTGCAAATCTTGATAATAAGAATGGTATAATAGCGATTGATATGATTAAGGATCTTTGTTTTCAGCATGGCATTACTTTAATTCTAGTTACGCATCAGAAAGAGGTGATTGAAAAGTTTGAGGAAGTGGTTGGGATGGAAATGATAAATAAAGCTGGGAAAATTCTTGTATGAGGTGTTGAATAACCTCCCCCTAGCCCCTTTGAAAAGTGGTAAAGCTTCCGTTGCTTACGCAACAGCCTTGAAAAAGGAGGGGGGATTTTCAATATCGCTTTGCGGAATGACGGGATCTCCAATAAAAATATTGGGGGACGACAATACTGTTAGGTATTTCAGTTTTAGATATTCTTTTTTAGAGAAAGTTATAAAGCATGAGTATATTCAGGATCGTTCTTAAAAATATAAAGCAAAGAAGTCTTTCTTCTTTTCTTACTGCATTTTCAATAATGATAGGTATCGCTCTTGTGATATCAATCCTTATTCTCAGAAAAGAAAGTGAGACTGCTTTTAATCAAACTGCTACAGGATATGAACTGATAGTTGGACCAAAGGGAAGCTCTTTGCAGCTTACTCTGAATACAATTTATCATATTGGTGTTCCGATCCAGAATATTCCGCTTAGTTACTATGAGCTACTGAAAAATGACAAGAGAGTAAAAATAGCAATCCCGTATGTACTTGGAGATAATTTTAAGAATAAAAGAATTATTGGTACAGTACCGGAAATTTTCACAGACTTTGATTATCAAAAAGGTAAAAAATATACTTTAAGAGAAGGCAGTTATTTTAAAAAAGATCTTGAAGCTGTGATCGGCAGCTCAACCGCTGAAGAAACAGGATTAAAAGTTGGCGACAGCTTTATAGCTTCTCACGGGGTTGAATCTTTTGAAGGTTCACCGCAGCATGAAGAAGAAAAATATGTTGTTACCGGAATTCTGGATAAGACATATACTCCCACTGACAGAGTGATCTTTGTTTCAATGGCTTCAACATGGGAACTTCACCATCCTAAAGATGGAACGAAAAATCCCATCGATACTTCAAAAGCTCAGGATGAAAGAACCATTACTGCAATACTTGTTAGCCTGAAAAATCCTGTTTATTTTGATCTTTTACGAAGGCAGATAAATGAAAATAAATACGAAGGATTGAATGCTCAGGCAGTTTTTCCTTTATTTGAAATTAAGCAGCTCTTTGATATTATTGGCAATATAAATTCCCTGCTGCTTATCATAGCATACATGGTCATAGTAGTTGCGGCGATATCAATTCTTGTTTCCCTATACAATACGATGAATGACAGAAAACGAGACATTGCAATTATGAGAGCTTTAGGAGCAAAAAAGAGCTTAATTTTGTTTTCAATATTGCTGGAAGGATCAATAATTACTGTAACCGGTGCAATCTTAGGTGTGTTAATTTCACATCTGATCATTTTTATTTTCAGAAAGAACCTTTCGGATATAACAGGAGTATTAATTACAGGGACAACATTTGATCCAAAAGAAGTTTTAATTACAGCAGGAACGATCCTGCTCGGACTTATAGTTTCCATTCTACCGGCACTCAAAGCTTACAGAACAGAAACAGCTAAAAACCTTGTTCCTGTCAGCTAAAACTTTAAAAAGATATTATGAATAAAATAAAAAAAGCGCTCGCAGATTACATTCCTTATGCAGGTTATGCAGTTTTTATAATGGCAGTTTGTATAAGCTTTTTCTCGACATCAAATTCTGATGGTAAAAGCTATGTTTATGGAAGCGATGGTAAAAAAATTGAAGTTAATAATCTGAGCGCAATTAAAAGCTCAAAAGATTCAACAAAAAAATCGAAGGGCTCACTTGATGGAACGCAGCAGATCAATGCTCCTAAATCAGGAAGTGATAAGCCATTCAATCCAAATGAGCCGTTTAACAAGATCACTTTCAGACAGCTCAGAACTTATGTGCCGGGAAAAGATGTTCCTCAGGATGTTAAAGATCTCGACGGAAAGAATGTTGAGATACTTGGCTTTATGACTCCTTTGAATTCACTGGATAATATTGAAGAATTTCTCTTGTGCTCGGCTCCCCCGCTTAGCTGTTATTGCGCTCCTCCTATATTTATAAATGAGATCATATATGTTAAGCTTCAGAATATTAAATCAGATTTTAAGACAGGTGCGATAAGAGTAAAAGGACAAATGCATGTGAATATGAATGTAAAAGATGAATACTCAGATGTTATTTATACTCTTGACGGAGTTTCATTAGAATAAAAATTTAATTTTGGAAGAAGCAGTACATTCAAAACCACATTCACATTCGCACCCTCATTCTACAAAGCAAATTGTAAAGGAAGAGATATCTGAACATTTAAAGTTCACGATAATTTCCATTACAATTTCATTCATTGGAATATTATTAATAAATAAATACCAGAAATCATTTCTTACTCAGGATCTTTTCAAGCAGATCCATTACCTGCATTTATTACTGGCATCTATTACTCCTGCATCACTTTATTATTTATATAAAAAAGATACAGTTAGGGCTGTTGGAGTTGGAATTTTATCTTCCTCTATCGGATGTACTATCAGCGACTCTGTGTTTCCATACTTAGGCGGGAATCTTCTTGATTTTAAAATGATACTTCATATCTGCCTGCTAAGTGAGCCGCAATTTGCATGGACTGCAGTTTTTGCCGGGGCTTTCATTGGTATTTTACTTGCAAGAGCTTTTTCAAAAGTCACTCATATTTCTCACTTTGCTCATACTTTTGTAGCTTCCGTTTCAGCTTTAACATATATAATTACTTTCGGACAATCAAATAGTCCTTACAGTGTTTTCTTCATAATAATAATTCTCTTATTTTCCGTTCTAATCCCCTGCATGCTCAGCGATATAGTCATTCCAAGCCTGGTTTTCTCAGAGTCTTCTTTTAATGATATCATGTGCCACGAGCATGATTAAATTGATTTTCTAAAAACCCATTAATTTTGTTAAAAATATTAGATTGAATTGAGAAGTCAAGGATAGTAAATTGATTAACCTTTCGTTTTCAAATTCATGAAGAAGATCACACCTGATGTAATTTACAGAGCCAAGAAGATCGGGTTTTCTGATGTACAGCTTGCGCATATTTTTAACACTTCTGAAAAAAAAGTCAGGAACTACAGGAATAAGAATAAGATATATCCTGTCTATAAGACAGTTGATACCTGCGCTGCTGAATTTGAATCAAGTACTCCCTATCACTATTCCACATACGAAAAATTCAATGAAGTAACTTCTTCTGAAAAAGAAAAAATAATTATTCTCGGTGGCGGACCAAACCGTATCGGGCAAGGGATTGAATTCGATTATTGCTGTGTCAGATGCGTAAAAGCTTTGCGTGAAGAAGGCTACGAAGTAATAATGATCAACTGTAATCCTGAAACGGTATCAACTGACTATGACATTACTGATAAGCTTTTCTTTGAACCACTCACAGTTGAAGATGTTCTAAATATCACAAGATATCTAAAAAAAGTTAAAGGAATAATTGTAACCTTTGGCGGTCAGACCCCTCTCAAGATATCAAAAGAACTGGAGAAGAACGGATTAAAAATATTAGGAACATCATCTGAAAGCATTGATACAGCTGAAGACAGAAAAAAATTCGGAAAGTTATTAGATGAATTAAATATCCCAAAACCGGAATACGGAACTGCAACTGATCTTGATAAAGCAAAGAAAATAGCGAGAAAGATCGGTTATCCGGTATTAGTCAGACCATCTTATGTTCTTGGCGGTAGGGCTATGCAGATAGTTTATTCAGAATCGCAGCTTGAAGAATTTTTCAATGAAGCTGCGAGACTTTCGGGAAAACATCCGGTCCTAATAGATAAATTCCTTGAAGAAGCCCGTGAAATTGATGTCGATGCAATCTGTGACGGCAAGGAAATTTATATAGGAGGGATCATGCAGCATATAGAGGAAGCAGGAATTCACTCAGGTGACAGCACTTCGATACTTCCACCTATCTCTCTTTCAAAAAAGAATTTAAAGGAAATAAAAGAATATACAAAAAAGCTTGCCATCGGTCTTAAAGTTAAAGGATTGCTGAATATTCAGTTTGCGATAAAAGATAATATTGTTTACATACTTGAAGCAAATCCCCGGGCATCAAGAACGGTTCCATTTGTAAGTAAGACAACAGGAGTTCCACTAGCATCAATCGCAGCAAAAGTTATTGCCGGCAGAAAGCTAAAAGAATTCAATTTGAAGAGCTTTGAATCGATAGATTATATTTCTATAAAAGAGTCCGTATTTCCATTTCAGAAATTCCCGAGGGTTAAAATGTTCTTAGGTCCTGAGATGAGATCAACGGGGGAAGTTATGGGAATTGGAAAATCATTTGGCGAAGCAATGGCAAAGGCTCAGACAGCAACGGGCAATCCCCTTCCTGTTTCCGGAAAAATATTTATCAGTCTTAATAATAATGACAAGAAAGAAAAAGCTCTGAAGATAGTTAATGAGTTTATCAACTTAGGATTTTCAGTTATAGCAACGGGAGGAACCGCAAAATTCCTTAATGAAAATTCAATATTGGTTGAAACGGTTTTTAAGGTAAATGAAGGAAGGCCAAATGTTGTGGACAGGATAAAGAACGGTGATATTAATTTAGTAGTAAATACTCCTCTTGGAAAAGATTCCAGATTTGACGAATATGCAATTGGCTGGGCAGCTGTTCAGCAGAAGATACCATTCATAACTACTCTCTCTGCAGCCGGATCCGTTGTTAGCGGAATTCAGAAAATGAAAGAAGGAAGTTTGGAGGTGAAGAGTCTTCAGGAATTTTATAAGGGAATTTAAAGGACTAACTTCATCAGATAATGCGGGCCGATCTCTTTCAAATCGAACGAATCTCCAATTATCTCAAACCCTGATGCTTTATAAAAGCCGGCAGCATGAGTTCGTGCATTACACCAAAGTAATTTTGCGTTCTTTTCTCTAAGATCTAAAATAATTTTATAAAGGAGTAATTTACCCAAACCTTTACCCCGAAGATTGTCATCAATTGCCATTCCCCGAAGCCTGTAAGAACTATTTTCTTTATTCTCTGTGCTCTCTGTATTATCAGGCATGTCTTCTTTATAAACTGATGCAATTCCTGATAGCCTTTCATCTATAAATAATCCGAGATGAAATGTTTCCTTATCATTATCATGGGGAAAATCCATTTCAGAAAGAGGCTGATTCGGTCTTAATATTTTTTGACGGAGTGAATGAGTATCAGATGAACTGATCGACAGGATCGAGTATTTTTTCATAGGAAAGAATTACAGTACACTGGCTGCTTTAAGAAAACTGTTTTTAGTTTGCTCACGGCATTTCCTCAGATCTTCTTTTACAATTCTTTCTCTGAATATGTTTGCAATATTTTCAGCAGACTTCCCATCGTTCTGAATTGGTGTCATTCTTTTTAAAGCATTTACATCAAAGGCAGAAAACACTTCTTTCTCCAGAGCGAGACCAACATAAACAACTGTTGAATATCTTGTAATAAGCGTATCACAGTTAGCTATCATTTCATTTGTATTTCCTTCCTGAAAAACGAGAGCCTTCGGAGCATACTTTTTGATCTCAGCCTCAGCTCTTTCAGAATTTTCATTCGGATGAAGCTTGAATATCAGTAGTTTTTCTCCTGCAATTTTAAGGGAATCCAGAATGAATTTTTTTCTGTTCTCATATTTTAAAGTTTCACGGGTATCTGAAGTGCAAACAAGAACAAAATTCTTATGCGGGAAATTATTATTGTAAAATTCTTTGCAGTTATCAAAGTTCGGAATTCCTGTTACAACGATCTTTGCAGGATCACTTCCTTTACTGATAAAAAATTCCTTATATCCTTCCGATGCCACGCAGAAGAGATCGTACTCATTTGAACGTCCGGTCATTGTTGTACTTGCCAGGTATCGGGGCAGTCTCAAAAATCTTACAAGATGAAATAGAAAATCTTCAGGATCGGTCATTCCTTCCTGAACCAGAATAATTTTTTTATCTTTTATATTTTTCGGAATTACGAGGTCACTGGAAGTGAAAACATATTCATAATCATTGTTACTCCCTGCATAGTCATTTTGAAGACCCTTCTTTGAGAAAAGCTCTTCATTTTGGCGGACAAATTTATTCCCTACTACTGTATATTCTACTAATCCAAGCTTTCTGTATATATTTAACATTCCATCACTATAATAGGCGGAAAACCAGCATTCAAATTCCGGAAGCTGTTCAGCAATTTTCATCATCATAGTTGACTGATTAGAAGTGCCTCCTATAAATAATATTTTACTTTTTTGGGTCATAGATCTGTAATTCCTTAAAATACAAATAGCTTAAAATGGTTTCAATGAATAACGTTCGAAATATTGATAAAGATTAGGAATGCTGTATCCAATAAAAACCCTATAATGATCTATCTTTAACATTTTATGATTTGTGATGAAAATGTATATTTCTGAACATGAGAATACCGCCCGAAAAAATTGAAGAGATCGGCTCTGCAAATGATATTATTGATATAATATCTTCGTATATAGGAGTTAAAAAAAGAGGCAAGTCATTCCTTGCAGTCTGCCCTTTTCACAACGATAAAAATCCTTCACTTAACATATCACAGGAGAAGCAGATATACCATTGCTTTTCATGCGGAGCAAGCGGAAATGTTTTTAAATTCGTTCAGGAATTTGAGCATATTCCTTTCATAGAAGCGGTTGAAAAGCTTGCACAGAAAGCGAATATTTCACTCAAGATACAGCAGGGAGATCCAGAAGTTTATAATGAAATATCGGTTCTGCTTGAACTGAATAAGCAGGCGGCAAAATTTTTTTATGAAACACTAAAAGATCTATCCGGAACTGAAAAAGAATTTGTCTATTCATATCTCAAGAGCAGGCATATTAAAAATTCAGACGTAGCAAAATTCGGTATTGGTTACGCGCCTAAAAACTGGGATTCGCTTTTAAAATATTTTACACAAGAGCTTGATCATAAAGTAGAAGATCTTGATAAAGCCGGGCTCATAAAAAAAGCAGATACCGGTGACCGGTATTATGATCGATTTAGAGGTAGACTTATATTTCCAATTTATAATGAAGCAGGAAAAGTTGTAGGTTTTGGGGGCAGGAAGCTTTATGAAGATGACCTTTCCGGAAAATATCTGAATTCACCTGAAACCCGTCTATATGTAAAAAGTAAAATTTTATACGGCTTCAATTTTGCAAGGGAAAGCATAACAGCTAAGGACTCAGTAATATTTGTAGAAGGGTATATGGATCTTATAGCTATGCATAAGGCTGAAGTCCATAATTCAGTTGCAGTCAGCGGTACAGCTCTTTCAATTGATCAGATAAAGCTTGTTGCGCGATATACAAAAAATGTTGTTCTCTTTTTTGATACGGACATTGCAGGAATTAAAGCTGCTAAAAGAAGCTTAGAGCTTCTGCTGGCTAATAATATGGATGTCAGCGTTGTTACTCTAAATAAAGGAGATGATCCTGACAGTTATATTCGTGAAAACGGGAAGGAAGCATTTCATAAAATGCTGGAAAGAAAAATGAATATTATAGAATTTCTTTCTAAGGTATATATGGAAAGCGGTTCGGAAGATTCAGTTGAGAACAAAACTGTTTTTATAAAAGAAATAATTTCTTATATAGGGAAAATCCCCGATACTATCAAAAGAGCATTATATCTGAAAGAAGTTTCCAATAAATATCATATTTATGAATCAGATCTAAGAACACAGCTTGATATGTTCTTAAGAAGTGATATAGATTCCGGGAAAAATTATTCTGAGCAAAGAACTTATACAAAAGTATTAAAAAAACCTGTTACAAATGTTTCTCAGAAGCTCGAGTTAGAGCTTCTTGAGATATTTTTAAAAGGTGATAATGATGCAATAAGCTTTCTTGAAAATAATCTTGAGATTGGCTTTATTAAAGATCCATTGGTTCTCAGTGCTATCGAACTGATACTTGATGAATATATGAATGAAGGCAAGATAGAACCATCAAGACTGATCAACAGGATCTCAAATGAAAAGCTTCAGAATATAATATCTGCTGCTTCAATTGAAAAATATGAAGTAAGCGCATTAGAAAAAAAAGATGCCTTTAATCTACTTCATACTGCATATGACTTAAAAACAGATTATCTTAGTGCGGCAAAAGGAATAATAAAAAAATATAAGATCAGAGATCTCGAAACCAAAATTAACGATCTGAAAAGCGACGGCAGCAGGATACAGGAGCTTTTAGATCTAAAAAAGAAGATAAACTCTCTTATCATTTCTAACTGACTGCTTTAAATATGAATAATACTAAAGCAGACATTAAGCAGGCGGAAAAGGAGATCGAGAAAGCTCCGCGCTCACAAAAGCTTGAACTTATAAGGAGACATATACTTCTCTTCAGGCATAATATGCCTGAACGCTGCCTATACATGGCTAATCAGGGTCTCAAGCTTGCCCAAACCACATTCAATAAAGAAGCTGAATCCTTCGTTTATAATAATATCGGTGTTATTTACTGGTATCTTTCTGACTATGGAAATGCACTCGAAAATCATTTTAAAGCCTTAAAAATTGCTGAAGAAATTAATGACAACTTAAGCATTGCCAAGGCTCAGAATAATATTGCAAACGTCTTCTTCAAGCTTACTGATTACCGCAAAGCATTAAAATATTATTTCGATACTCTTAAAATATATGAAAGGGAAAAGAATGCTTCTCTGATGGTAAAGAATACTTTGAGCAATATAGGCTCAAGCTATTCAAATCTGAAACAGTATGGCAAAGCATTAGAATATTTAAAAAAATCGCTTAAACTATCTAAAGATACGGATGATCTGGTTGGGATCTCTGATACATGCAATAACATGGGAATTCTTTATCTCGAAGAAAAGAATTACAAATTAGCAGTTACTTATTTCAATAAGGCTCTAAGACTTGCTGAGGAGATAAACTCTACTCCAAGCATGATCAATATATATATCAACCTTGGAACATTCTATACAGAGACTAAAAATTATGAAAAAAGTAAATTTTTTCTCGACAAGTCACTTGAGTTGGCAAAATCATTTAAAGCTCTTGATTATCTGAAAGAAGCTTACGAAGCTTATTATCAATTGTTTTACGCTCAGAAAAATCACAAGCTGGCACTAAAATATTTTCAGCTTACTCAAAAAATTCAGGACAGCGTTGTAAAAAATACCATCAAGAAAAAGATCAGCGGTCTGGAATTTAAATATCAGATAGAGAAAAACGAGAAAGAACTAAACGAGCTTCGTAAGCATAAGCTTGAACAGGAATTAAAATATAAATATATAGAGGAAAATAAAAAGATACTGGAAGAGAAAAATGAAGAGGTAGAAAGAAAAAATAAGCTGCTGGAAGATACAAACACAGCAAAAGATAAATTCTTTTCTATAATAGCTCATGATCTGAAAAATCCTTTCTCGGGGATTATCGGATTGTCATCTTTTATGTATGAAAATTATGATTCACTTGCCGATGATGAGAAAATGGATTTTATAAAGCAGATAGAAGAATCATCTAAAGGTTCATTTCAGCTCCTTGAGAATCTTTTGTTATGGTCAAGAGCTCAAACAGGCGGTTTAAAATTTGATCCAGAAAAAATAAATCTTAAGATCGTTATAAACGAATGCATTTCACTTTTATCTCTTTATGCTTCTAATAAAAATATAAATATTACATCAGATCTCGATTATGATATTTTTGTGTATGCAGATCTTTATATGGTAAAGACCATTCTCCGTAATCTTATAAATAATGCTATTAAATTTACAAGAAATTCAGGTTCTATTATTGTTAGTGCAAGAATGAACAGATCCTTTGTTGAAACTTCAGTTGAGGATACCGGAATAGGAATATCTTCAAAAGACCTTGTTAATCTTTTTAAGCTTGATGTAAAATTCAGGAATTTCGGGACTAATCATGAGACAGGCAGTGGATTAGGTTTGCTGCTTTGCAAGGAATTCATTGAAAAAAATGGAGGAGAAATATTTGTAAAGTCTCAGATCAATAAGGGTAGTAATTTTTGCTTTACACTTCCGAAAGCTTCAAAGTAATTATTTTATTGATCTCAAATCTTTTATAAACCATTCACGGTCTTCTTTCTTTTTTATTTGTTCAACAGAATCTTCAGCCAGCTTAAAATATTTCTTCTTTTCTTTTTCATTTTTTAAGACCGAATATGCTCTTGAAAGCCCTTCATAAGCATATCCCAGATCAAAATCCTCGAATCCATGCTTCATAGTTAAGTCAAAACATCTCTTCGCATGATACAATGCAGAATCACCAAAACCGAAATGAGCATAAACTCTTGAGCATATCCATTCGCCTCTCTGATGATTTAACTCAGTTCCAACAAAGCTCCAGTGAAAGGTAGATGAATGTGCCAGTCTGACAGCTTCAGCAATATCATCATCTGATGGATCTTTCAATTCCATTTTCTTCTATGTTTTATTAAAACAATCTACAGCCAGTTTTTTATGAAATTCTTTTTCTGTAAAATTTTTATCAACCATAATATTTTTTATTGCAACAATAATACCTGAAAAGCGTATATTTTTATATACAGTTTTAAAAATGTTTGACATTTAAAAATATTATTCGTAATTTTATAAACCTATTTAACGGACATTTATAAATTAAATGAAAATTTTCCATCAAATATAATGCAGAGAGCAAATAAAAACATATGGTTTATGACCGGTTCAGACTGTGTCATTATACTCGCAGCTCCTGTGATGGAGCGTCCGTGGATTAGGGTCAAAGACAAACCCTGAGGTAGTACTTACCTTACAAGATTTTAAAAAACCGCGGATCTCAACATAAAGTCCGCGGTTTTTTTATTCTACTACGTTTTACAGAATATTCCGCGGCAGTTTTAAACTGATTTAATCTAAGTTCAATAAAAGTTTAATATGAATAACATCAAAAAATTATTCAGAATACTCGACCGCTGGAAGTATAACTACGTTTTTGCAGCATTACTTCTGACCGTTTCGGTATTACTGAGACTGACCGAGCCAAAAATCCTTCAGCTTGCAATAGATAAAATACTGGTATTTTTTAATTCAGGTGGTAAAGACCTAATTAAAACGAATGATTTCATTTCTTCGTTTATTTTAAGGCTGCTGCCTGAAATGAAAATAGAGAACATCTCATATATAATATTATCATTGGGACTTGTATTCCTATGTATTGCATTGCTACGAGGGATCTCAATGTTCGCATCCAGCACTATATCTGCTTCTTCAACTGAAAAGGCAATGATGAATCTGAGAAATACTCTTTTCATGAAAATGCAAAAGCTGCCGATGGCATACCACTCTAAGATTTCAACGGGAGAGCTGTTGCAAAGATGCACTGGAGATGTTGAAACTATAAGAAAATTTTCATCGATGCAGCTTGTGGAAATATTGAGAATGTCAGTACTTTTCTCAGGAGCGTTCTTTATGATGTACTCAATAAATGTTCAGTATTCTCTTATTTCTGTAGCCCTTGCGCCTGTAATAGCAATAGGCTCGTACATCTTCTTTAAAAAGGAAATGATAATCTGGGCAGAGCACGAAAAAAGCCAGGATCAGCTTTCAATAATTGTTCAGGAAAATCTTTCCGGAATAAGAGTTGTAAAAGCTTTTGCGAAAGAGCAATTTGAGATCGATAAATTTACAGAACAGAACAAGCTTAAAAAAGCATGGGGAATGAAGCTCGTAAGATTAAATTCTTTTATGTGGCCATTCTCAGATATGATAGTTTATGGACAGGTTGCAGTTTCAATTCTTGCGGGGGGATATTTTATTTTCAACAGAATTATTTCACCGGGTGAGCTTGCAGCATTTTATTCTTATTCAATGCTTGTTACATGGCCACTTAGAAGAATTGGCCAGATAATCAGTGAGATGGGAATGACATCCGTTGCAATAGATAGGATACATTCAATTTTAGACACGAAAGAAGAGGATTACACAGGTATTAAAAACGAAAACGAAAAATTAGACGGTAACATTGTTTTTGACAATGTTCATTTCAGATATACAGAAGAAGGTAAGGATATCTTAAAAGGAATCAGCTTCGAAGTAAAGAAAGGCTTCAGAGTTGGTCTTGTAGGACCAACAGGTTCAGGAAAAACTTCTGTTGTTAATCTGCTTATGAGATTTTTTGAATACAATCAGGGAAGCATTTTGCTTGATGGCAAAGAGCTGAACACGTACGATAAGAATTTCATAAGAAGCAGAATAGGTGTTGTTTTACAAAAACCTTTTCTATTTTCTCACTCAATGAAAGATAATATTTCTTACGGCGAAGAGAACGCAGGTATTGAAAAAGTAGTTGCTGCTGCTAAAGATGCAAGCATGCACGGGATAATAACAACTGAATTCCCTGAAGGTTATGATACTATAATTGGTGAAAAGGGAGTGAATCTTTCGGGCGGACAAAAGCAGAGAACTACTCTTGCAAGAACTATAATCACTGAACCGGATATTCTGATACTTGATGACTCTACTTCAGCAGTTGATACTGAAACAGAGCATCAGCTGAAGCAGGCATTAAAAAGAAGAGTGAAAGATAAAACTACATTTATTGTTACGCACAGGATAAATACAGTTAAAGATTGCGATCTCATTCTTGTATTCAGTAAAGGCAGGATAGTAGAAAAAGGTACGCATGATGAGCTGTTATTAACAGATGGCTTTTACAAAAAGATCTATGATATACAGACATATCTTGATGAAGATATTAAGAGCGATATAAAGAATGGCAACAAAGTTAATGACAAACATCTTTTAAGAAAAAGCTTAAGAGAAAAGAAAAAAGTTAACGAAGCCTTTGAAAAACTGGGTTAAAAAATTACTTCGCCATAAACGGCGGAGTTAATTGATCCAAACAATTTCCATAAAATTTAAAAATTTTCATCGTGTCAAAACTTAACGAAATACATTTCAAAAATAAGGAATCTATATTTCCATTCCTGTTCAGGCTGATGAAATACAGCCGCAGGTATAAAAAATGGTTTTACAGTCTATTCTTCTTTGTTCTGGGAGTAGCAGGCATAGAAGCACTGTTCCCGATCATCTGGATGAAGTATCTTGATAACACTATTGTTCCGGCATTTGAACTTCTGAAAACCGGAGGTCAACCTGAATTCTGGAACGTTACAAAGTATGCAATTCTTTACATGGCACTGGGATTGATGCTGGCTGTTTGCGTTCACATGTTCATCCGTTCTACAGGTAAAATGGGCGAAAGCGTGATGTTCGATATTCGCCAGGAAATTTTTGCCAAGCTACAGGAACTATCATTTTCTTATTATGATAAATCTGCTGTAGGCTGGCTAATGACAAGAATCACATCGGATACTCAGAAAGTTACAGAGCTTATTTCATGGGGAATGATCGAGCTTGCATGGGGAATTTCCATGATAATTTTCTGCTCGATATTAATGTTCATTTACAACTGGAAGCTTGCTTTTATAGTAACGGGTTCAATTCCGTTACTTATAATAACTTCCACTAAGATCCGTGCATTGATCCTAAAATATTCAAGATTTGCAAGAAGGCATAACAGCGAAATGACTGCTGCTTACAATGAGCATATTGCCGGTGTTGAAGTAAATAAATCATTAGGACAAGAAGACAGAGTAAGCGGAGAGTTCAATATTCTCAGCAGAAAAATGAATGATGTATCTTACAGGTCTGCATATTTCACTGCGCTTTATACTCCAGTTGTAATTTTTATAGGAGCAATTGCAGCAGCTATAGTATTGTATGTGGGAGGAATAGCTGCTGTAAGCATTCCTGCAGGTATTAGTATAGGAATGCTCGCTGCATTCTTTGGGTATGCAACACTTATATTCGAACCTATAATGGATATATCGAGATTTTATTCTCAGGCGCAATCAAGCCTTTCAGCAGGGGAAAGAATATTTTCTTTGTTGGATACTCAGCCTGAAATTCTTGATAAGCCCGGTGCAGATGATTTTTCAAAAATAAAAGGGAACATAACTTTTGAAAACGTTTCCTTTCACTATGAAGCAGATAAGCCGGTCCTTAAAAACATTGATCTGGATATCGCTGCAGGTGAGTCAGTTGCATTGGTTGGAGAAACAGGCGGTGGAAAATCTACAATCATAAATCTTATCTGCCGCTTTTACGAACCAACTGCCGGAAAAATTCTTATTGACGGAGAAGACTATTTATCGAAAACTATATTCAGCCTTAGGTCACAGCTTGGTATAGTACTTCAGACGCCGCATTTGTTTTCCGGAACCATAAGAGAAAACATTCAGTACGGAAGAGAGAATGCAACAAACGAAGAAATAATACATGCTCTTACTGTACTAGGAGAAGATGAATATATAAACAGGCTTGATGAAGTAGTCGGCGAAGGAGGAGAAAATCTTTCTTTAGGAGAGAAGCAGCTTATCTCTTTTGCGAGAGCAATTCTTTCTAATCCGAGGATCTTCATTATGGATGAAGCAACATCATCTGTTGATACACTGACTGAAGCAAAGATACAAAAAGGAATTCAGTCTCTTATAGAGGGAAGAACTTCACTTATAATTGCACACCGACTTTCTACAATTAAGAATTGCGACAGAATAATTGTAATTAAGAAGGGCGAGATAGTTGAAGAAGGCAGCCATTATGAACTTATGGAAGACAAAGGATATTATTATGATCTTTACACAAGACAGCTTAGTGATGAAAAGGAAGTTGATCTTGTTGAAGAAGATATTTTAGAAGAAAACAATTAAGAGAAATATTTGCCTGACAGGTTATTTTCCCTGTCAGGTCGCTTTTAAAAATCATATTTTTTTTAAGTATTATAAGAATACTTTAATTAAAAAAATCTATTGGATCTTACAAAATTAGGATGGAACAGCTTCTTTGAAAATTCTTTTAAAGAATTAAAAGGTTCCGGTTATACTATGGCAAGAGTTGCTGTTCAGAACAGAAATAACTATTCACTTTTTTCTGAAGACGGCGAGCTCACTGCTGAAATCTCAGGCAAATACAGATTTCTTATTGAAAATGATTTTGACAATAAGACAGATATTCCTGCTGTGGGCGACTGGGTTTATTTCAAAAAAGTCGAAAATGAGAACAGAGGAATAATTGATGGAGTGCTTAAAAGGAAAAATAAATTTTCACGGAAGGAAGCCGGAGAGAAAACAAAAGAACAGGTTGTTGCTGCAAATCTTGATGTGATCTTTTTAATGAACTCTCTGAATCTTGACCTTAATCTTAGAAGAATTGAAAGATACCTGACACTTATACTTGAGTCGGATATTAAGCCGGTAATACTTTTAAGCAAATCAGATCTTATTGAAGATCCTATGCAGGCAATTGAATCTGTTAAGACTATAGCAATGGGGTTCGATGTTTTTTCATTAAGTGTTAAAACCGGTGATGGACTTGAAAAGCTGAGCTCATACTTTACTGGAAATAAAACGATCGCAATGCTGGGCTCATCCGGAGTTGGAAAATCTTCTCTTATAAATCATCTTGCCGGTTCAGAATTATTTATTACTAATGATCTCAGCACGTACAGAGATAAAGGTAAGCACACAACTACTTTCCGGGAGCTGGTAATGCTGGAAAGCGGTGGGTGCATAATAGATACTCCCGGAATGAGAGAGCTTCAGCTTTGGGAAGGATCTGAAGGACTCAATGAAGTCTTTGATGATATTGAAGAGCTCGCCTTGCAATGCAAGTATTCAGACTGTATGCATAAAGATGAACCTGAATGTGCGATCAGGGAAGCAATAGAGAACGGAACGCTTGAAGCTAAAAGACTTGTGAGCTACCGAAAGCTCCAGAATGAAATAAAGTATTTTACAGAAAAGCTTGATAAGAAAAAGGCTCAGGAGCAGAAAAAGGTTAATAAAAAGATAACCAAAGACCAGAAAGACAATTACAAAAAAGGCGGTGAAAAATTCAGGTATTAATGACCCGAAAGTATTTTACTTCTCACCTATCGCTTTAACAACATTTAAGTATCAAAAATTATATGGAAGTATTTAAAAATGCATTTAAATACTGCAAAAACAGTTAAGAACTCCACTTCAAATTGAGTTTTGCACTCTCTTTTCTCTTTAAATTTCCTCTGTAATTCGGTATTTTAATTATTACATTTTAATTCATCCCCTTTTTACCTCTTCGTTTGAGTTACACACACGGTAGTATATCAAGGAGCGGATTCACTATAAAAAAATAAATGAAAGATTTAGTTAAAAACAACAAGCTTAGAAATATTGCAATTATTGCTCACGTTGATCATGGAAAGACAACTTTAGTAGATCATATGTTTCGTCAAAGCGGAACATTCAGAGAAAATCAGGAAGTCGAAGACAGAGTTATGGACAGCATGGATCTCGAAAGAGAACGCGGAATTACTATTGCAGCAAAGAACTGCTCAATACTTTTTCAGGGTACAAAAATAAATATTCTTGATACTCCGGGTCACGCTGATTTCGGCGGTGAAGTAGAAAGAGCTTTAATGATGGTTGACGGAGTTATACTTTTAGTTGATGCATCAGAAGGTCCTTTGCCCCAGACAAGATTTGTATTAAAAAAAGCACTTGAAGGCGGCTTAAAAATTATTGTGGTAGTAAATAAGATCGACAGAAAAGATGCGCGTCCACAGGAAGTTCTGAATGAAGTTTATGATCTTTTCATAGATCTTGATGCAACAGAAGAGCAAATCGAATTCCCTGTACTGTATGCTATAGGAAGAGAAGGAATTGCTCAAAAGAATTTAACAGATAATGAAGAAAACCTTAATGTACTTTTCGAGACGATCTTAGAAGAAATTCCTGCTCCATCTTATAGTCTTGCAGAGCCTTTTCAGATGTTAATTGCTGATCTTAGTTATTCCGATTTTCTTGGAAGACTTGCTATAGGAAAAGTTATGAACGGAAGCATTTCCGGTAATGAAGATCTTATCTGTATAAATGAGAATGGCGATCATCTGCCTCTCAGAGTTTCTAAAATTCAGGCTTATGAAGGTTTGAAGTATACAGAAGTAAAGAACACTGAGCCTGGTGATATTATTGTTCTTGCAGGAATTGATGACGTTCATATAGGTGATACAATTTGTACAAAGGAAGCTCCGAAGCAATTGAAAAGAATTGCAGTTGATGAGCCTACGATATCAATGAAGTTCAGCATTAATACTTCCCCACTTTCAGGCAGAGAAGGAAAAAATGTACAAGGTAATAAGATCAAAGAAAGACTGCATAAAGAAACTCTTAGAAACGTAGCTCTTAAAGTTGAAGATTCTGAAGACGGCGAAAGCTTTATAGTAAAGGGCCGAGGTGAATTCCAGATGGTAATCCTTATCGAAACAATGAGAAGAGAAGGATATGAGATAAGTGTCGGAAGACCTCAGGTTATCTACAGAAGAAAAGATGGCAAATTGTTAGAGCCTATCGAGCATTTATTTATTGATTGCGATGAATCATTTACCGGAATTGTTTCAGAAAAACTTTCCCGAAAAAAAGGAAGAATGATCAATCTTGTAAATCACGGAACAGGCAGAGTCAGAATTGAATTTTCAATTCCATCCCGCTCGCTTATTGGTTACAGAAATGAATTTTTAACTGATACAAAAGGAACCGGCCTTCTTAATTCATATCTTGAAGGTTATGAAGAATACAGAGGTGAATTTGCTACACGATTAACAGGATCTTTAGTGTCTGACAGAGACGGTATCGCATTATCATATTCACTTTTCAACCTTGAGCCTAGAGGAATAATTTTTATAATTCCAAATGACCAGGTTTATGAAGGAATGATAGTTGGCGAGCATAACAGAGACAATGACCTTGATGTCAATGCAACAAAAGGTAAAAAACTTTCGAATATGAGAGCATCAGGTAAAGATGACAGCATGGCATTAACGCCTGTAATACCAATGACGCTTGAAAAAGCTATCGAGTTCATCAAAGAAGATGAAATGATAGAGGTAACACCTAAAAGCATAAGATTAAGAAAAGCAATTCTTTCGGGACAAAAACGTCATACAATGCGTGGCAAAGCTTTCGCTTCCGCGGAAAATCAGGTATAAAAATTTAAATCAGAGCTAAATGAAATTTACAGAATTTAAATATGTAAGACCGGATATCGATAAGTTTAAAGCAGATTTTTTAGAAGCCTTAAAAAGCTTTGATTCTGCTGAAAGCCTGCAAGGAGCACAGGAAGCTCTGAAAAAAATAAATGCGATCCGGGATAATGTTGATGCGATGGCAAAAATTTGCCGCATCAGACATACCATTAATACTTCTGATGAATTTTATCTGAATGAAGATAAATTCCTGAACGGACACAGACCTCTTTTCAAAGAATTATCTACACTATTTTATAAGTCTTTATATGAAAGTAAATTCAAGCCTGAACTTGAAAAAAAATATGGCAAGCAGCTTTTCAATATTGCTCATTGCGTATTAAACACCTATAACCATTCAATTGATGAAGACCTTGTAAAAGAGAGCGAGCTTTCAACTGAATACAGGAGACTGACTTCTTCCGGTGAAGTGGAATTTGACGGGAAGAAATTAAGTCTTTCTGAAATGAGCCCTTATCTTTCATCAAATGACAGAGATGTAAGAAAGAGATCACAGGAAGCACGCTGGAAATTCTTTGAAGATAACAGCGAACAACTCGACAGAATTTATGAGGAGCTTGTAAAGCTGAGACATGGAATGGCAATAAAACTCGGCTATAAGAATTACATAGAGCTAACATATGCAAACCTTCAAAGAACAGATTACAACTGGGATGATGTTAAAAAATTCAGAGATAATGTTAAGGAATTTATTGTACCTGTTGTAACAGAATTCAAAAAGAAGCAGCAGAAAAGATTAGGCGTTGATAAGATGTATTACTATGATGATGGTGTATTTTTTAAGTCAGGTAATCCAAGACCAAAAGATAATATCGATACTATTTTAAAAAACTCCGTTACGGTTTATGATGATCTGTCACCTGAAACAGGAGAGTTCTTCAGGTTTATGTATGACAATGAGATGATGGATCTTCCTGTCAAAAAAGATAAAGCTATCGGAGGATACTGTACTTTCATTCCAACATTTAACAGCCCGTTCATATTTTCAAATTTCAACGGCACTGAAGATGATATAAAAGTTTTAACTCATGAAGCCGGCCATGCCTTCCAGGCATATTGCTCACAGGGATTTGATATGCCGGAATACAGGAATCCAACTATGGAAGCCTGCGAGATACATTCAATGAGCATGGAATTTCTTACATGGGACAGAATGGATCTTTACTTCGGTGAGAATGCAGATAAATTCAAGTATGCTCATCTTACCAAGTCTATAGATTTTATTCCATACGGAGTAACAGTTGATGAATTCCAGCATTTTGTTTTTGAAAATCCTGAAGCAACACCAAAAGAAAGAAAAGAGAAATGGCTTGAGATAGAAAAAAAATATATGCCATGGAAACAATACGAAGACAATCCTTTTCTTGAATCTGGCGGATTCTGGCAGCATCAGAGACACATTTATGAAAAACCTTTTTATTATATTGACTATTGTCTGGCAGAGATCTGCGCATTGCAGTTCTGGAATAAATATAATAATTCACAAATAGGACAGCGCAAAGAAGTTCTGAATGATTATATAACATTATGCAAAGCCGGCGGAAGTAAGTCTTTTTTAGAGCTTGT